>DASXOT010000445.1:0-3121 GCA_036494065.1 Chitinophagaceae bacterium | reverse complement strand
CGTACAACCTGTATTCTTTTTGGGGATGGTGCGGGGGCCGTGTTGCTGGAACCAAACACAGAAGGTTTTGGCATTTTAGATAGTCTTTTAAGAAGCGATGGCAGCGGCTGTCAATACCTCCACATGAAAGCAGGAGGCTCCTTAAAACCACCAAGTATTGAGACGGTCACAGCACGTGAACATTTTATTTACCAGGATGGCCAGCCCGTTTTTAAATTCGCTGTGAAAGGTATGGCTGACGTAAGCGCTGAGCTACTTGAAAAAAATAATCTCACTGGTAATGACATTGCGTGGCTGGTGCCACACCAGGCTAACAAACGGATCATCGATGCCACTGCAAACCGAATGGGGCTTTCGCATGATAAAGTGATGTTGAATATTCAACGCTATGGCAATACAACCGCCGGTACCATTCCTCTTTGTTTGTGGGATTGGGAGAAGAAATTAAATAAAGGAGATCTTCTCGTCTTCGCTGCCTTCGGTGGTGGCTTTACATGGGGAGCAACATTGGTAAAATGGGCTTATTGAAATAATTAATTTTAAATAAAAATATAGCACTGGCCAATTTTATTCTCACAGGCAATGCCACGTTTTGTATATTTTCTTTCTATTACATTTGAAAATTATTTCCTGATCCCTCTCATTTGGTTTTTAAAGTCTTTACACATGGATAAAAATTTTCCCGTTTCAGGATTCGGGTCATTGGCTGTGCATGGCGGTCATCGGCAGGATCCCATGTATGCACACCAGGTACCTATTTATGCCTCCAGTACTTATGTGTATGATACCGCAGAACAAGGCATGCGGCGTTTTAGCGGGCAGGAACAAGGATATATCTATTCACGCTGGGGAAATCCAACCATTACCGAAGCAGAAGAAAAAATTGCCGCGCTGGAAACATTTGGCATTAAACAATCGAATGGCGCCCCGTTTGAGGTAAAAGGAATTCTCCACGCCTCAGGCATGGCTGCCATCTCAACATTAATGCTTGCTACATTAAAAGCTGGCGACACTGTATTGACACATTTTTCACTCTATGGTGGTACTGATGAATTACTTGAAAAAATATTGCCTTCCTTTTCAATGAGAGCTGAAATTATCGACTTGAGAGATTTGAATAAGGCAGAAGAAGTAATGAAGACAAGCAAGATAAAATTGCTGTACCTGGAAACGCCGGCAAATCCGACTATGCAATGCGTGGATATTGCTGAACTTAGTAAACTGGCGAAACGATATCAAATACTTGTTGCGTGCGATAACACGTTTGCTTCACCCTATCTACAACAGCCTTTTCGCTATGATGTCGATTTTGTTGTTCATTCTACGACAAAGTTTTTAAATGGTCATGGTACTGCCATCGGCGGAATTTTATTGGGCAGAGACATTGACCTGATGAAAGGTCAGATCACAAAAGTTCACCGTTTGCTGGGTGGCAACGCAAATTCATTTGATGCATTCTTGTTGATCCAGGGAATTAAAACCCTTGAGCTGAGAATGGAAAGACATTGCAGCAATGCATTGGATGTGGCCACATTTCTCGAAAAGCACCTGGCCATTTCAAAAGTAAATTATGCGGGACTTCAGTCGCATCCGGATCACGCAGTAGCTGAAAAACAGATGCGCTATCCCGGAGGTATGCTAAGTTTTGAATTGAAAAACGGGCTGGAGGCAGGCATCAATTTTATGAACAAACTAAAAATGTGCGTACGCACGGTGTCGCTGGGAACTTGCGATACATTATTGTCGCATCCGGCATCGATGTCTCATGCGGGAATAACAAAGGAACAACGAATAAAGTATGGGATTACCGATGGATTAATAAGGATGAATGTTGGCATTGAAAATATCAGCGATATTATTACAGACCTTGAGCAGGCATTAAAATGAAAAAATAAAATTCATTTATAGAAAATGATCATGATCATAAGAAAAGCAGAAAGAGAAGATTGTCCCAGGCTTCTGGAATTGGTACAAGAGTTAGCCACCTATGAGAGAGCTCCTGATGAAGTTACAGTTACATCCGAACATTTTGCAGAAAGTGGTTTCGGTGAAAAACCTGTATGGTGGGCGTTTGTAGCTGAAACCGAGGAAAGGATTGTTGGCTTTGCGCTTTATTATATTCGCTATTCAACATGGAAAGGGCAGGCAATGTATCTCGAGGATATCCTGATCACAAATGAAATGCGCGGAAAAGGTATTGGGAAGTTGCTATTTGATAGCCTGATTAAAGAAGCAAAGGAAAAAAGATTCAATCGCATAATTTGGCAGGTACTGGACTGGAATGAGCCCGCTATCAATTTTTACAAAAAGTATGACGCCGAAATTAACAGTGGTTGGTTGAATTGCAGTATTTATGTGTAGATCGGTCGGCAGACTACGGTCCACAGTCAACAGGCGCAGAAAAAGGTCGGAGTCAATAGGCCTGCCCGACTATTTTCTTGCAAAATGTTAATATTATCTAAATATTTCCTAAATTAAATGGCGGATTGTGGAAACAACCCGCCTTAACTATTGAAACGAATGCTTTCCGACGAGTGCCGGAGCATATCGCATTTTGAGATCTTCTTCTGGAAAGATCAATAATGAATTCAGCAGCAACCGCGTTTTTTGACGCTAAAAGCAATATCCCACTAGCGGCTCAAAAAAATATGCCAGCTGTTTGCCAATTTGATTCTCACCATTTTAATACAAAACGGAAATACGAAATCGTTCGGGTTTGATACACTTATTGTGCGTTAACGCACAGTCGATGGAGCACTGTTCACAATCCACTGTAAATGATTAGCGTTAATGACTCCATGACAATTGCCCATTCACACTTCACAATTGACGCTTTACACCTGACGTACCTTAGCTAATTCCCTCCACCATCATTTCCTTATTGATCTTGAGTATCAGACCTTGCAATACTTTACCGGGACCCGCTTCCGTAAAAGTGGAGGCCCCATCTGCAATCATAGATTGTATGCTCTGTGTCCATTTCACCGGGCTGGTTAATTGATCGATCAGGTTTATTTTAACCTCCTCAGAATCCATCACTGCCTTTGCCACTGCATTTTGATAAACAGGGCAGACCGAGCTGTGAAATCTCATAGTTTCAATAGCGGCTTTTAATTCTTTA
>DASXOT010000444.1:0-7124 GCA_036494065.1 Chitinophagaceae bacterium | reverse complement strand
AAATTATTTTTTGACAAAACCCCGATCGGATAACCATTCATAAAATCGATCGATCCATCCGGCAACTGCACCGTGATTGCTCGTGCGTAATCCGAAGCCATGCCCAGCTTCGGAATAAATATGTAATTCCGCTGGAATGTTAGCGCGTTTGTATTTCAGATAAAGTTCCGCTACACCTTCGGAGATATCGGACCTATCCTGGTAGCCACCAACGAGGAATACCGGAGATGCATTGACCACAACTTCGAATCGATCAGAGCCACCGGGATAAATCAATGCCTGGAATGCCGGCCGGGAGTTTTCGTGATCAGTAGGGTCAACTGCATTTTTATTACCGTAATCGAATCGCATGGCCGACAAAGCAGCAAGCTCACCACCTGCCGAAAATCCCATCACACCGATCTTTGCAGTATCTATATTCCATTCCTTTGCCTTGCTTCGAACCAGGCGAATTGCACGCTGTATGTCTGCGAGTTCATCTTTATCGATTGTGTAAGTAGAATTCGTGTCTTTTGCCAAACGATATTTTAATACGAAAGCGGCAACACCTTTTTTGCTTAACCATTCTGCAGGACTATAGCCTTCGTGGTCAATCCAAAGTTCCTTGTGCCCGCCTCCCGGAGCGATAATAACGGCAGCGCTAATTGCATTGAAATTCGAAGGCAGATAGACTGTGATGGATGGCCGATGAATATTCGAAATCACATGATCGCCCTGTTCCGAAATCCTTACTTTCTCGGTACCTGTTTTCCCTTCTGAACCCGGCGCTCCATTTGGCCACAGCAAAATTTCTTTTGTCTGTGCTACAGCTGTAAGACTTACCAAGAGACAAATTCCAATTAATAATTTTGAGAGATGATGATCCTGGAATTTTGGAATTTTGAAATTGGGAAATTGAACTGCCATAACTATTATCTTTTAGTTTTTATCTTTTATCTCATTATCATCTTTCAACTGTTAAATATTTTTTATTTAGCTCGTCATAAATCTTAAGCATATCCGTTGATTTGCCCTGCTTGTCAAAAAACGCTTCCCAGGTATTTAAAGGTTCCCAGATCGCCGACCCTTTTCCATGACCACCATAAACATTAAAAGAAAGATTATTCACCTCTCGTTTTAATTGTGAATACTCCACAACGATCACATCTTTATTATACCGTTTTGCCAGGTCATTCAAATTATATCGCAGGTCTTCAAGAGTGCCGTGCCAGCGCGGATAATAAGAAAGTCCTATTACATCAAACGGCACGCCCCGAACAATCATATTGTCTAAAAAAAATCTTGCTTCGTCATTTTGTCCGCCCAATGCAATGTGCAACATGATAACGATGGACGGATCAACTGCTTTTACACCCTGTATGCCTGCATAGACGAGTTGTGCGAGGCTATCAAGATTATTGATATGCCCATCAGGCCATATCATTCCATGATTGATCTCATTACCAATTTGCACCATATCCGGTTCTGCACCCGCTTTTTTCAATGACTGAATTACATTTTTACTATAAGAAAAAACAGCCTGTCTCAATTGTTCAAAACTCAATCCTTTCCATGCAGCCGGTTTAAACTGTTTCTGTGGATCAGCCCAGGTATCGCTATAATGGAAATCAAGAAGAAATTTCATACCCGCGGCCTTTACCCTTTTTGCCATTTCAATTGTGTGCTGCAGATCACAAAAACCTTTTTTTGGCGAATAGCCGCTATCATTTTCCGGGTTGACAAAAAGACGAAGCCTGATAAAATTCAAGCCATGATCTTTTAGTATTTGAACTGCATCTTTTTCGACACCATTGTCGGAATACTTCATTCCACGATCTTCCATTTGTGGAAGAAAAGAAATATCCGCTCCAAGCATTTTATCAACCGGGCGTTTTGTTATAATATCCTTTAATGGTGGCGCATCTTTTACAAGGGTTACAGGGTGCGGTGTTCCAGGTTGAATTGAATGAATGTCTGTTGCGGCGGTTTGCAACTTATCAGCTTTCGCCTCGAAATGGATCATCGAGATAGTCGTGCCTGATTGTAATATTACCTGGCAATGACCATTGAATAAATGACGCTGCCAGGTACTGTCAAATATTTTATCAGGTTCATGGCTGCTGGGATCCCCATTACCTACTCCAATTATTTTCGCATCGCCTTTAAGTGTAAACCGGATTAGATTATCGGCATCGGGAACCTCCCTGTTCTGCCTGTCAATGACGCTAATATTAATGACTACTGCGTCTTTTCCGTCGGCGACAAGAGTGGTTTTTGAGGGAGAAACAACAATAGTGTTCGGTTCGTTGGTAGTTTCAACTTTTGCCGTTAATTTTTTTCCATTCCTGTACCCGATCGCCTCCAGCTGCCCTACTTCATAGGGAACGCTCCATTGAAGATGGCTATCGCGAGGCATGTCTTTTTTGCCCAAACTTTTTCCATTCAGGAACAATTCAACGTTGTCCGCATTTGAGTTTACCCAAACATCGATCGGTTGTCCTTCCTTTCCTTTCCAATTCCAATGAGGTGAAATATGCAGGACATCTTTATCGGACCACCACGATTGATAGTAGTAGAAAATATTTTTTGGAAAACCGCACATATCCATGATCCCAAAATGTGAATTAATATTTGGCCAGCTATACGGAGTAGGTTCGCCACGGTAGTCAAACCCTGTCCATACAAATCCGCCCATCCAATAATCATTTGGCGATGCCAGCTTCCACCAGGTTTCGGCTGTACTTGACCACCAGGGAAACGTGATGTCTTCATCGGGCACGTAGGCTCTAATGCTATCTTTTTCATAGATACCCCTGGTAGTTACGGTGCTCCCCATTTCTGTTC
Organism: Chitinophagaceae bacterium; assembly: GCA_036494065.1. Taxonomy (GTDB): domain Bacteria; phylum Bacteroidota; class Bacteroidia; order Chitinophagales; family Chitinophagaceae; genus VBAU01. Next base: position 4,301 of record DASXOT010000444.1, on the reverse strand, counting down.
CGACAATAGGCTGGTTGGGATGATCACGATGATAATCTGCCACTCCCAATTGCCGGTAGTTGAATCCGCGAATGGGAATCACTTCATTCACTCCTTTATATTCGTTAGCTACATCGGCAGCATATGTGCAGGTGCGTGTAGGATCCAATTCTTTTTGTTTTGCGATCAGGGTTTGTGCAATGCGTTTTCCAAAACTTGTCGTCTGGATCCATCCTTCTTCATTTGCTATTGACCATAAAAAAACCGATGGATGATTGCGGTCACGCAGGATCAAACGTTCAAATTGATTGATATACTCCGGGCTGCTGTTTAGCAGACGGTTTTCATCGAGTACGAGCATTCCCAAACTGTCACAAGCTTCCAAAAATTCAGGAGTAGGGGCGTTGTGACTGGTGCGGCATGCATTTACTCCCATATCTTTTAACAATCGGACCCTGTAGTATTGTAAGTAATCAGGCAATGCGCTACCTACGCCCGCATGATCCTGGTGGTTACACATGCCAAGAATTTTCAAATGTTTTCCATTTAGAAAAAACCCTTTGTTGGCATCGAAACCCAAACTGCGGACGCCAAATCTTTGTTGAACATTATCTACAATTTTATTCCCGGATTTTATTACGGAAACAACCCTGTACAAATAAGGATCATCAACTGACCACAACCTGGCATTATTCAATGCGATCTTTTGCTTAATTGTCCCGGTGCTGTTTATTCCTACAGACAATGGTTGCTCCTTTGTTTGTGCGATCAGTTTTCCATCGCGGTCTGTGATATAGGAATAAATTGTACAGTTAGCGGCATCGAAATTTTTATTTTCAACCGTGGTCTCAATATTGATATTTGCATTTTTGCCCTGTACATCTGCATAAACAAAAAGACCGCCATCCGCGATGTGTAGATTATTGTATTCATTTAACCAAACATGGCGATAGATCCCTGCCCCTTCGTAAAACCAGCCTTCATATTGCGTTGCGTCAACTCTTACAACAATCACGTTGTCGTGGTCGAATTTTATATAATCAGTAACGTCATACGCGGCACCGATATAACCACTTAGATTATTGCCAACATAAAAATCATTGATCCAAATGCTGGCATTGCGAAAGATACCGTCAAACTGGATCTGAAAGCGATTGCCCGAGTCAGCGCCCGAAACCGTAAAATGTTTTCGATACCAGCCAATGCTTGTTTCAGGAAAAATACCGCCCACTGGTTTAAAGCCGTGGGATTCTACATCTGAATTCTTAACATTCACAAAGGGCAATTCAACTACCCAGTCGTGAGGAACATCAACCGTTCTCCATGATCCGTCATCGAAGCGGGGATCGATTGCTGTTCTACTCTGTCCCCCTGATTTGGCAAAAATGGTTGCAAGACTATAATTGAAATCTTTTGCCGGATCACTGGCATTCCCAAAATGAAATTTCCAATTGTCGTCAAGACTGATTTTCTTACGCGGAGAGTTTTGCGCAATGATGAATGAAGAACTGAAAAGCATCAGCACAATAAAAAGAAATCGCCGTGATTTCATAAAAAAAATGGTTTAGGCTAATGAAAATTATTTATTCTTCTCTAAAAAAATCGAACCTATCTCGATACTATAAGGTTTTCTAAACTCAGTCGCAGGTAAATCGGTTCCAATCGTGACCTGTATTTTTTCAATATCATTTAAATTAAATACCGATTTACCTGTTGGTTTAAACCAAAGCGGCAAGAAGCCGGGATAAGGTCTTGGTAATAATAATTCAGAATCAGGTACAAGTTTATTTAATGGCAGCTCTATGTTTTCAAAACCGCCGGATAGCGTGATCCCCGATGAAAACGAGAAGCCATCTTTATCGATCAATGTGATCTTTGCATTGACTGGCTGGGTAGCCGTTGCCCTGCCATTGATCACTAACTTGTCGAAGTTTTCTGTAAGCCGGCCTTTTAATTTGTCGGCGAAATAAAATTGGAATCCCATTGTATGATCGTCTGAAAGTTCATTGGCTGATAGTCTTAATATTAGTCTGCCCGGTTCATCACCAGTAACGTAGCTGGTTTGAAAACCTCTTTTAAATGTTGGATAGATCCTAACAGATCTGTCGACTGTTGGATTGTAAATCTCGAGTTTGCTTTTTTCAGCGGCTACAAAAGTCTGCCATGTGTCGTTTGTATAATTATCCCAGGCAAATGGATCTCCTTTATGATTGCCAGGGAAAACATAATATTCTTTGTTCGCTTTTTGAATACTGATGCGATAGTTCAATAGACCGGGTGTGACCAATTCAGCGGAAACTTCAGCACTATAATCATAAGCTGTCTTATGGATCATCGGGATCATCCTGGATTGATTAAAACCTCCTCCAAATCTATTTACCTGTACGACGATCTTATCGCTCGTGTCTATCCCAACGATCTTTGCGTCGATCGTGAAGGATTTATTAGCCGTGACGTCAGTGTATGGAGAATGAGTTACAAAAGGTTCTGTTGAAAAGGGCCGTGGCGCAAAGAATTCGCTCGCTGCACCATCTTCCATTTTAACGGGTAGCGAACTATTGTTTTTTTGGCTTGTGATTAAGTAAACACCGGGAGCAGCAAAAAATTCATTGCCTGTTACAGTCGGCACATAACTATTGTTTTCATTTAGCGGTTTGGTGATAAAATTTTCGCCTATTTCGGGCAGAATAATCCGCATAGACTGTTTTTCCCATTCTATTCTTGTTACTTCTTTTTGTGGTGATGCATGTTCGAAGGGATCACGGATATGAACAGCATCAGGCATTACTTCCAGTAGCCATACGCCGGGTTCTTCCTTATCTAAAAAATATGCCCCTGTTCCTTCATATTTCACAATCGGAGAACTTCCCACGCCGGCGATATGCCTGAGTTTAGAAATATCAACTGGTTTTGTGTCCGTTGAATTTGAATAATAAAATTCTTCTTCGCTGTTCATTTCACTCAATGAGTTTTTATAGCTTACTCTAAACACATCAAATAAGCTGTCTTGCGGATAATTTCCATATTTTTTTAACCTGGGAATTTTATGGAAAACCTTCGAAGCGATTAAAAGACTGATTGCTTTTGAAGGTGTATAATAAAGGTTGAGATAATGTGTCTGGTATTCAGTGTTTGCATAGGCCAAAGCGACCGGATCATAGGCAAATTGAGTGGTCCATTGAAATCCTGCTTCCCTAAAACTTTTAGCGATCATAGGATACATACAGGATTGCAACACATCTGCAGCATCGAATTCATAGACCATTTTTGACTTAGTGCGATATTCTGGGATAGTATCGTAGGGAATTGTATAGTGGTCCACGTTTGGCAAAAAATTTCCTTTCACTTCCTGGTTGGCAACAAGCCCGGTTGGATACCATTGGAAACTTACGCCATCAATATTAGCTTTCGCGACTGCATCAGCATAATAAGGTGATTGACTGATATTATAGTAAAGCGGTTTTGTCCATCCAACATTCCTTATTGCCGTCACCAGTCGATTTATATACTTTGTTACGTTTTCTTTTGGGCCGCCATGACTCGGTTCGTTATTCAATTCAACGGCAATCACGTTTGGGTCATCAACATAGCTGAGTTTTGTATACGGGTTGACGTGGGAGAATAATTGGTGAAGATAATTTTCCTGTGCCTGGATAGCCGCTTCATTGGAGGTGGCATTTCCTTTTCCATATTTTCTTGAAAAGCCGGGCGTAGCTTCATCCTTTTCCGGGTAGCCATTTCCCCAAAAAGCAATCGGTGTGATGATCGCTTTTATATTTCTTTTTTCTAATTCCGCCAGCAAAAAATCAAATAGGCGCAGATGATCATTTTCAAGAAGATTACCAAGTGTATCTGAAATTTCAGTGTCCCATACATGAACACGAAATGCATCCAGGTCAAGCCTGGCCATTGCATATACATCACTCTGAATGGATTTTTCGATATCTATGCCCAGTGCTTTGTGTGCACGATAAGAATAAGCAAAGGGGGCAGTATAATTCACCCCAAAAAAAGCTGCTTCTTTTTGATTTTTTGTCCACCGAAGCACTCCCTGCTTATCGACATAGACAAGATTTTTCGATTTTGATTTTTCCTGCGACCACAGCCTGCCAGTGCAGAAGAAAAAGATGAATAGAAGCAGAGATCGAAAAAATATTCTCATTATTGGTTGTTTAATGAGTGCTTTTATTTAAAAGCATTCAGGGCTGCTGTAGGCTTGCCATTATTATCAAATGCGCCGAGAGTATAACCATTCCAGCTGGCAATACATTCCGGTTCCCAATAGAAAACACCCAAACCTCTTCCGTTTGTAACTGATTTTG
>DASXOT010000443.1:0-6650 GCA_036494065.1 Chitinophagaceae bacterium | reverse complement strand
GCTCAGAGGGAAAATGTTGACCACACACCCTTTCATAACCTTGGTTATAGTGATTATTGGTTTAGCGCTCAAAAAAAGGGTTATAGTGGCGTAACGATATTTACGAAAATAAAACCCAGCAATATCGAGTTTGGTACAGGCCACGAGGTAGGTGATGAGGAGGGTCGCGTATTACAGTTGGACATAGATGATATTCGGCTGATTAATGCTTATTTTCCATCGGGCACCACTGGCGAAGAACGCCAGACATTTAAATATAGATGGCTGGACGATTTTTTCGAATATTTAAATCAGTTAAAGAAAAAATATCCAAAAATGATTTTATGTGGCGATTACAATATTGCTCACAAAGAAATCGACATTCACAATCCGAAAGGCAATATAAAAACTTCAGGCTTTTTGCCTGAGGAACGAGTGTGGATGGACAAATTCTTTTCAAATGGCTGGGTCGATACGTTTCGGCTGCATCATCCCGAACCTCATCGCTACAGTTGGTGGAGTCAGCGGTTCCCCACCGTCAGAAAAAACAATAAAGGATGGAGGATCGACTATATCAGTGTAACAGAGGAGTTAATGAACAACGTTGTTGATGCGGAAATTTATCCGAATGTGATGCATAGCGATCATTGTCCGGTGTTTGTTGAAATTCAGAAGTAATAAGTCAAAATTAAAAAGTAAAAAATCAAAAACTGATCTGCCTGTTTTTCATTTTTAATTTTGGATTTTGAATTTGTCAAACTGTGCATACCGTGTGCAAAAGAATTTATTTAATCTCCATTCTCACGAAACAATTGTATATTCCCTCAAATCCTTTACTAGCAAGGATTTCCACTATATCACTGAAATTCAGCACAATCAAGGTTTTTATGCGATTAAAACAAATGATGAGATTTTTTTTAAACTCTTCATTTTGATACAATCCTTGCCAGATAAGGATTCGGTGATTTTTTAAAATAAAATATTTTGAAAGAAAAAAATTTTGTTGCAATTGAAAAGCATCTAAATTTGTCGTCCTTACAAAAAACGCTTAAAAATTTACGTTATGAACAAAGCTGAATTGATTAACAAAGTTGCCGATGATGCCGGCGTTACAAAGACTCAAGCAAATGCTGCTTTGGATTCTTTTATTGAAGCAGTTACAAAAACATTGAAAGGTGGTGGTAAAGTCACTCTTGTTGGATTTGGTACTTTTTCTGTTTCAAAAAGACAAGCACGCAATGGCCGTAACCCTCAAACCGGTGAAGTAATTAAAATCAAAGCAAGAAAAGTTGCTCGTTTTAAAGCGGGTAAAGAACTTTCTGGAAAACTGTAACTCTATTAACAACTTTTTAGAAGCCCCGGCTATTCCTAATTCTCAGCAGGGGCTTTTTAATATCATCATTAAAAACAATCATTATGGGTAAAGGTGATAAGAAGACAAAAAAAGGAAAAATCTTCAAAGGTTCATTTGGAAAAAGCCGGCCCGCTAAGGTGAAGAAAACGGCTAAAAAAGATAAAAGTGGATAGAGGACGATATTATTTATCCTCAGAATTCATTCGTCATCCACAAACTTTTATCTATTAGTTATCACCTCAGGGTGCAAGTCTCTCTATCTTCCAGCCTCCATTATCAAGCGAGTATTGAAGTCTGTCATGCATTCGGTTGGGTCTCCCCTGCCAAAATTCAATGATCACCGGCTTTAGTAGAAAGCCCCCCCAATGATCGGGTCGCTCGATTGCTTTTTCTTGAAATTGCTCCGACAATTGTTTATATCGTTCGTCCAGCCAATTCCTGCTTTCTATTACCTGGCTTTGCGGTGAGGTTACAGCTCCAATCTGGCTGGCTTTAGGTCTTGAATAAAAATACTGATCACTGTCTTCTCTACTCGTCTTTTGCACAACACCGGTTATTCTAACCTGCCTTTCTAATTCCTTCCAGAAGAAGACCAGGCATGCCCTGGGATTCTCCATCAATTGCTGGGCCTTATAACTATTGTAGTTAGTAAAAAATAAAAAGCCATTTTGCGAAAGTCCTTTCAGCAATACAATTCTTGCCGATGGCATGCCATCTACTGAGGAAGTAGCGAGCGTCATGGCATTAGGCTCCATAATTTTTTCATTGACTGCCTGCTGCCACCAGTTTTCAAATTGTTTAATGGGATCCTGCTCAACGCCCAATTCAATCAAAGCTTCACGAAAATATTCTTTACGAATACCGGCAATTTTTTCGTCCATACATATTTCTTTCTGATCCAAAATTACTGGTCGATTACTATATTAGACAGAAAAAATCGTAGATCGAGGGAATTCGCAGAATCAAGCCAGCAATTAATTACTAAACCACATAGTAAAAACAGCGGAAGAAATTGTTACGGATTCGATTGGCGCTTTAAAACCTGGTTTTCTTCAGAGATAACATTCAGCATGCTTTCCAACTCACCGATACGCCTGATCTGGTGCTCAAGTTTTTTGTTTGCATCGGCCATAACCTGCAGGTCTGAATTTAATTCCTCCAGGTAAAGGACACGCTTTTGTAATTGTTGCCTTTGAAAATTGGCATCCCGAAACTTATCCTCCACCTCGTTCAATTGAAGTGTCAACTGCTGATTCTCGGTGGTAAGCACTTGCAATTTTGTCCTATAATCTTCATGATCACGCGTGCTTTTCTGATAAGCCTCTTTAAGATCTTCGTATTCAAGACTCACCATTTTGCTTGACGAGAGTTGTAATTCTAACTTCTGTATTTTAGTTTGAAGGGTATTAAACTCACTATAAGCGCCGTCGAGCATGGATGACATTTCGCGCGTCAGATTTTCCTTTTGCCTGATATTATGTATTTCTGATTCTTTTTGGCCCAACAAAAATTTTAAATCCTTCACTTCATTCACTAACTCTTCATTCTCTTCCTCCATCATTTTCTGTTTCTCCTCATTTTCTTTTACGACTTCAATATTTTCAAGGAGCCGGTTGATCTTATCACTATGCTCCAACAGGTTTGCCTGTGCAACCCGCAATTGCTCGAAGTAATTTGATTTGCTTTCAACGGGCTCAGCTCTTTGCACGGTAGAAATCTCCGATTGCAACCGTTTTTGTTGCCGCTGCAGCTCTTCAATCTCTATCTTATAAATACGATTATTCTCTTCTGCTTCCGAAAACTTGCTTTTATACTCTGAGAGATCTTTATCTTTTACTTCAATATCATTAAAGTATTTTAATTTCCACTCATCTATATTCCTTTTCATCTTTTCTGTCTCGACAGGAGATGATTTCAAATTTCTACGACTGGTAATAAAAAAATGAATAACGATGCCAAGAGTTACAGCGCAAAAGAATAGTACGATTAGCTCTACGATGGATAAATTAAAGGTCATGATGCGTGCAATGCAATAAAATTACGGTAAACTATAAAAAAACTACCATTATCGGAAATTACGGAAATTACAAGTTATGCACAGTAAGTTTTTATCCAAGCGGTGAAAATTACTAAGTAATATTACATTTGATTTATGAGCCATTTACGTGTTTTTGCAAATCTTCCCCTGATTTTTATTGCCAGTACTGCCTTTTGCCAACAAGCCTCGTACGGAAATTATAAAGGTTTTATCGGCAAATACCCGGTGACGATGCATTTGCATAAAATCGATCATGACTTCTTTGGTTATTATTATTATGACTCCTGCGAGCACCCCCTCTTTTTTATCGGGGATGATTCGACTGAAAAAGGAAAAATAAAATTGATTTCATTCCTTCCAGATGCAGACTCGACGGAAAGTTTCATCTTTGAAATTAAAGATGGCGCCATTGCAAATGGGACATTTAATCCGGGCGAGAAAAACTCATCGGATTTTTCTGCCAAAGAAACTTCTTCGAATTTTAATTTTATTTATTCCCGCGATACGATTAAGCTAAAGAAATCGATAGTCGAATCTCCAATGGCCACCTTTGAGGAGGCATCTATATGGCCAAAGGACAACTCGCCACATGCTTTATTTTTAAAAAGTGCAATCGACAATGCTTTCGAAGAGAAAAATTCTACAGAAGACATAGGCAGGATATTCCTAAAGCAAAAGAAAAAATATTTTGCAGATTACTTAACAGAATATAAAGACGCAAACGACTCAGACCTGGCCGATATAGCCTCTTACAGCATGGATGAAACTGCCCGACTTATGATAGTCTTTCAATCAGAAAAAATTCTTACCCTTGCTGCCTACTCATACTCTTTTACCGGCGGAGCTCATGGCAACTATGGCACAGAGTATTCCTCGCTGGACCTAACTTCTCATGAAACGATAAAATTGAATGATGTGCTGAATGTTGATGGAAAAAAACAATTGCCCCGGCTACTCGCGAAATATTTTCGCAAGGCTTATAATTTAAGAACTACAGATTCATTATCGCAAGGCGGCCTTTTTGAGGAGAAAATAAAGCCCAATAATGACTTCTATGTCACAACAAAAGGTATCGGGTTTGACTATGTGCCTTATGAAATCGGTCCATTCGCCATGGGTGAGATAAATATATTTATACCGTTTACGGAACTATCGGCCTATCTCCAGCCGGCATTTAAAAAATTAATTGATTAATTGATTTTTTAACCTAAGACAAGTGTTCCCACCTTTTCGCCCGTCACTACCCGGCGAAGATTGCCGGGCCGGTTCATATCGAAAACAACGATCGGCAGGCTATTTTCCATGCAAAGCGTGAATGCAGTCATATCCATGACGCGGAGATTTTTTGAAATACATTCACCGAAGGTAATCTGGTCAAATTTGGTTGCTTTTGCGTTCTTTTCAGGATCCTCTGTATAGATGCCGTCCACTCTTGTTCCTTTCAAAATCACATCGCACTTAATTTCTATCGCGCGCAACACTCCGGCAGTATCGGTGGTGAAATAAGGATTACCGGTGCCGGCACCGAATATCACGACTCTTCCCTTTTCAACATGCCGCATCGCTCTGCGGCGAATATAAGGTTCGGCGATCTGCTCCATTTTAATAGCGCTTAGCAATCGCGTATACACACCAGCCTTCTCAAGGCTCGCCTGCAATGCCATACCATTAATTACGGTTGCAAGCATTCCCATATAATCGCCATGCGCCCTTTCAATTCCTGTCTCCGCCTCATTCATTCCACGATAGATATTTCCACCACCAATTACGATGGCGACCTGGACATTCAATTCAACAATTGACTTAATATCTTGAGCATATTGCGCTATAACCTCCGGGTCGAGTCCAAAACTTTTATCACCCATCAATGATTCACCTGAAAGTTTGAGCAGGATTCGCTTGTACTTAGGAAGCATGCTGCGAAGATAGGGGAAAGGTTTTTTTATTGTCGCCGATATTTTAGGTTTGATTTGTGTAACCTCGTGCGAGCTATCACCCGGTCTTTTCAAACCGAAAGCAAGTACATTTACATCCTAAATCTGACTATATGTTTCTTCTTGTTTTAGGATTTCTCATCCTTATTGCTGGATTTATTTTTCGTGGTTTCGCCCATCTTACCCGTTATGCAAAGGGCCTGTTTATAGGAGGACTTTTTGCAATGGCAATTGGAATCAGCCTAAGTTGTTTTATTCAGATTGACGCCGGGCAGATCGGTGTAAAGAAGCTTTTTGGAAAAGTGCAGTCCGATGTATTGGAAAGCGGGCTTAATTTTATTAACCCGTTGTATGACGTAGAAAAACTGGATATAAAAACACAAAACTATACAATGAGTGCCATTCATGACGAAGGCCAAAAAGCCGGTGATGATGCGATAAGGGTATTAACGGCAGACGGGCTGGAAGTCACTATTGATCTTACAGTGTTGTATAGGCTCATCCCTAATGACGCGCCCCGTATGATTAAGGAAACAGGAATAGACTATGAATATAAAATTGTGCGACCCGTTGCACGTACCGAGATAAGAGATAATGCCGTGTACTATGATGCGGTGGCGCTATATTCAACTAAACGCGATGAATTCCAAAGTCGAATTTTTCAAAGCATCGATAAGGAATTCAAAAAGCGGGGGCTTCTACTGGAAAATCTTTTGTTGAGAAACATCACCTTACCTGAAACCGTTAAAACAAGTATAGAGCAAAAGATACAAGCTGAGCAGGAAGCGCAGAAAATGGCCTTCGTACTGCAAAAGGAAAAACAGGAAGCCGACAGAAAACGGATCGAAGCAGAAGGCATTTCTGACTATCAGCGAATCATCAGCGAAAGCCTTAATGATAAACAGTTACAGTACGAACAGATAAAGGCTTACAAAGAGTTGGCTCAATCACAGAATGCGAAAATCATTGTAATTGGAAAAGGCTCGGCGCCTATGATACTCGATACTAAAAATTGAGAGTTAGTACTTTTTTGAAAATAAAAATCCTCATTTCCACAAAGGGAATTCGATCTAAACAAAAAATCTCCCCGTAAAAAAATCTTAAAGTATTTATTAACCTCCACGAGGTTTTTCCCATTTAATTTTATTGTTTTTCCCATTGTTCAGGCTTTTTAAAAAACGATATTGCATACAATTGAAGTATGTATATTTTTTGGTTGAGTATTTCACCGTCGGTAAACATTTATTTGTATCCATGAAAACAGAATTAGATTAATTGCCACAACTGGTATTACTTCTTGTGTTAGGAGACTTGAGAAGTCAATCTCTTACTACGCAGGAGCAAA
>DASXOT010000442.1:0-2941 GCA_036494065.1 Chitinophagaceae bacterium | reverse complement strand
GTAGGAGACAAAGTCGAGATTGAACCAGAGAACGACCCGGGAGCCGGTGGCACCGAAAACACGGTAGTGATCACAAAAATCTATGACCGCAGGAACTATGTAAACCGGCAATCTCCCCGGGGCAAATATCAACATCATATTATAGCCGCAAATATTGATCAGTCTTTATTGCTGGCTACACTCAAAGAACCGAGAACATCACAGGGTTTTATCGATCGATTTCTTGTAGCGTCGGAGATGTACCATGTACCTGCACTCATCGTGTTTAATAAATCTGATCTTCATAAAAGGAAAGAAGATGAAAAATTTGAGCAACTAAAGAGCATGTATGAACAGATTGGTTACAAAGTATTCCTGATTAGTATTCAAAATGATGCAAATCTCGATGAAATTAAAAAAGATTTGGAGGGAAAAATCACACTTATCAGCGGTCATAGCGGTGTAGGTAAATCCTCATTACTAAATGTAATGTTGCCCGACCTCAAGCTGAAAACCCAGGATGTGAGCGGATGGAGTGGTAAGGGATTACATACTACCACATTTGCAGAGATGTTTGATCTGCCGTTTGAGGGTAAGATCATTGATACTCCAGGCATGCGCGAGTTTGGCCTGGTGGATATTACCAGGCAGGAGCTGTCACATTATTTTCCGGAAATGAGAGAGAGATTGGCAAACTGTCAATTTAATAATTGTCTACATATAAATGAACCCGACTGCGCGATAAAGAAGGCCGTAATAAACCGTGATATTAATGAAGACAGATATGTAAGCTATGTGAATATTCTTGAATCGATAGAGGAAAAGAATTACTAGATGACAGATGATAGTGTACCATGGATATTGGCTATAAGCTACATGCAATTATCATCATCATCTACATATCATATTTACTGGGAATAGTCCATTGTGAATTGTGAATGAGCTTTTATCTTTTAGTTCTTATCTTTTATCATCATCCATCGTTATCCACTATTCACTATTCACTATTCATCTATTTTCCGCTCCACTTAAATTTCCTGATTCCAATAATGGAAAACGCAGCAGCATAACCGATGGTTAGTAGCAATACTATGGACATTTCTGCATTCCATGTTGAAGGCTGCATGCTGGCAGCAATTGTTCTCTTTACAACTCCGTAGGGAGACCACATGACTATTTCTTTCATCTGGTGGCCGAGTACGCCTGTTTCTCCAAACGTGCCAACCATGATGAAAGCAAAATAAGTTAGCCTGCTCGTTGAATTTACTGTCTCCGGATTTTGAATGAGTCCCACAATCAATTGCCCAAGTCCCAGATAAACGCCACCACCGATTAATGCAGTTAAAAAACTTAAAGCATATCCTGCCGGCGACAGGGTTATGTTAAACATTTTTTTTCCAGCAATTAAAACAATAGCTGTTAATAGTAGTATCATCGCGAGCTGAATCATCAGCCGGCTGGCCATTATACACCACGATGGCATAGGTGCTACACGTAATCTTTGAAATACGCCTTTATCACGGTCTCGTGCTACACTATTTGAATAGCCCATCAGCCCCGTTGCCACGAGTCCGATTGTAATACAAGTGGAAAGGACAAAAGGACCACCAAATTGATTGATAACGCTCTTCCACGAGAGTAGAATAATAATTGGTACAAGCAGTAACAATATAAGCGATCGCCTGTTTCGCCATTGAGTGGTAAAATCCGCACGAAGGAGGGAACTGAGAACGTCCGATGTTTTGGGAATTATTGTTTCCATTATTTACGTTTCTTGATTATTTTAAAATTTATGAACGTATTGCTTTTCCGGTGAGGCCGATAAACACGTCTTCTAAAGTGATCCTTCCTTTTCTTGACGCAGCGATCACTTCAGGTTTTGATTTGTTATTAGTGATAATTAATTGCGGAGTATCGATAGCAATCAGTTTTCCATGATCGATGATGGCTATGCGATCGCAAACAGATTCCGCCTCTTCCATCGAATGAGTCGTAAGCAATATTGAATGACCTTTCTCACGTAAAGCTTCCATTCTTTCCCAAAGTTGCCTGCGGCTTTGAGGATCGAGGCCCGAAGTAGGCTCATCCAATAAAACAAGCTTTGGATCGTGCAATGTGGCGATAGCCAACGAAACCCGCTGCTGCTGCCCACCTGATAGCTCTTTGAATTTCTTTCCGCCAGCCTCTTCCAGCCCAATGACTCTTAATGTTTGATCTATATCAGTTTTACTTCTGACAATTCCATATATGCCCGTATAAAGTTGCAATATTTCCCTTATCGTTAACTCAGGTTGGAAACTTGTCGATTGAAGTTGTACACCAATAGCAGTGCGCGCATGAAGAGGTTTTTCACGAGTGTCAAATCCAACCACAATCACGGAACCGGACTTTGGCTTAATTAAACCTTCTATGGCACTTAATGTACTTGTTTTACCTGCACCATTTGGTCCTAATAGCCCGAAAATTTCGCCAGGTTCAACTGTAAAGGAGATATTGTGTACCGCCTGAAAACTTCCGTAAAAAACATTCAGGTCTCTTACTTCCAGAATGTGTTCAATTCTATTCATCGCTTAATTAATTTGCTTTTCAAAGGTGAAAATAAATCGGTATGACCACAAGAAAAAATAGGTGCTCTTCAGATAGTTGCCGGTTAAAGAAGCAATTGAAAGGGTGAATCGCATATTTACATCGATGACTGGAAAATACCTTTTGTGAGATAAAAATTACACAGCATACTCAACAAGCCCATCAATGATGTATGTCAAAGAAAATCTAATTTTTTTAAAATATTGTTATACAATTTTGTGATGAAATATTTTTTTTATCAATCACATTATCAAATTTGCATAATTCAGGTATTTCCGAATACGGGTTAATATAAAGGCATATTGTTTGTTTGACCTTGCTGAATACTCTTCGAGTAAATCTAATCTCTTTGTAAACACAAAAAATAAGAATCTAT
>DASXOT010000441.1:0-3518 GCA_036494065.1 Chitinophagaceae bacterium | reverse complement strand
GTCAAACAACACATTCTCATGTTTGATAGTGGTGAGTGACCACGCGGAACTAAAGCGAGTGGCATCTTCAATTTCTGGAAATTTCTTTTTTAATATGGGGCCCACAAACATGGGCACGGAGGGAGAAATGGTTTGATTTCCGCCCATGACAACGTCATAGTTGACACGATAAATGCGATCCTTCTTTGTGTGAAACTGGTCAAAACTTTTTTCATATCTCACAAAAGAAAGAATCAGGAGGCAACAGGTAATGCCAATAGTTAACCCCGCCAGATTTGTAATTGTATATGGCAAGTCTTTTTTCAGTGATCTGAACGCGAGCTTAAAATGGTTTCTTAACATAAAAAAGCTTTGAGCTATAGGCCCTGAGCTATGAGCCGCTATCAGCTCATGGCTCACGGCGCGCAGCCGATTATTATTCTGATCGAAGGCTTTTCACCGGGTTCGTTATTGCTGAGCGAACAGTTTGAATACTCAATGTCAACAATGCAACAAATAACATAGATGCTCCGCTCAATGCGAATATCCACCAGCTGAAACTTGTTCGATATGCAAAATCTTGCAACCACTTATTCATCGCCCACCAGGCCAGCGGCGCAGCAATGATAAATCCCAGCAATACCAGGCTGACAAAGTCTTTTGAAAGCAACGAAACAATCTGGGTAACTGTGGCACCCAATACCTTTCTCACACCAATTTCTTTTGTTCTTTGTGTCGTTGTATAAATAACCAATCCCAATAATCCTAAACAACTAATAAATATGGCCAGGCCAGCACTCCAATTCAGAAGATTGGCGGTATCCTGCTCTTTTTTATAAAATTTCGCAATGCTTTCATCAAAAAATTCATAGTTAAACTCTTCGTCGGGATAAACTTGTTTCCAGGCTACGCCAATTGACGCTATAGTTTTTTTCCAATTATCAGTATTTTCTCCCTTTGGTGGCAAGGCAATGTGAAAAGTGTGATGAAATTTAGCTTCGCTTGTAATGACTAGTGGTTGAATCGAAGAATGTAGTGATTTGGTATGAAAATCAGCTATAACACCAACGACGGGTATGTTGCCACTTCCCTGCCCGATTAAATGGCCTACCATTTCAGCAGGATCGCGAAACCCCAGAAACCGGGCATAACTTTCATTGACAATGTATTCCCTAAGCGTATCGCTTTGTTGTAAGTTTCTACCGGCAACTAATTTCATTTTATAGACATCAAAATAAGCGGTATCAGCCTGTTTTACTTCAACTGAAGTTTCAATCTCTTTTCCTGATTTATTAATTGCTTTCATTGTAGACATGTTCAGGCCATCATTCGCCGGCGGTGAACCGGCAAGACTCATTCGTTGTATTCCGGGAATTGATTTTAGTTTTTCCTGTAAAACAAATTGCTTATTGTTCGGATGATGGTAATTGAAAGGTGTCTCGAAAAAGATGATAGCGTCTTTTTTAAATCCCATGTCTTTGTTTAGAGAAAAACGGATTTGTTTTCCTACAACGATTGTGGCTATAATAAAAAATTGTGCAATGACAAACTGAGTTATAGTTAATGTTTTTCTGATCCAAACGCGCCTGCTCCGGGAAGTGTTGGCATAGGCAAGGTTTTTTAATACAAGCACGGGCTTGTAGCCGGATAATACCAACGCGGGATAGAAACCAGAAAGCAAACTAACCAATAGAATAAGACTGCCAATAAAAACAAAAAGGCCAGGTTGATCAAATGGATTGAAATGAATTCCCTCAGGAACATAAGCTGAAAAAATATGTAATAGCCAAGGCGTAATCGCGATCGACATCAGGGTGGCCAGCACGGTTAATAAAACCGTTTCACAAAGAAATTGAAAGACTAATTGCCGTTTTAGGCTCCCCATGGTTTTACGAATGCCAATTTCTTTTGCCCGCCGCGAAGCCTGTGCAGTTGTGAGATTGATAAAGTTGATGCAGCCGAGGATTAATAGAAACGCTGCAACGGCAAGCAATCCATACAACGTTGGTTTATGACCTTGCCGATGGTCAAAGGCATCGAAGTCCTGGCTGAAATGAATGTCATTTAATGATTGCAGGAAATGATCGGTTGCGAGATAAGCATCCTTCTGATTTTTTTTACGAATATCAGCCAACTGTTTATTTACGCGAGCCGTATCAGTAGTTTTTTTGAGCTTAATAAAAAATTGAGAAGAAGAGCTTACACTTCCCCATTGATCCCAGCCGTTATTTTTTTTGAGGCTTTCGCTGATAGTAGAAAGAGAAATGAATTCTTTAAATGTAAAATCAGTCGCCTGGCCTATGTCTTTCACTACTCCCGTTACAACTGCCTTTATTGAATCATCATAGATAATGGTCTGGCCGACTGCTTTATCCGGGTCTTTGCCAGGAAAATAGGTGCGGGCGCGACTTTCGGTTAATACAACCTTATTCGGACCATATAACCCATTCCCGGCTGAGCCAGCCAGCCAATTATAATCGAAGAACTTGAAATAGTACTCGTCGGCATAAATAATATCACGCTGGTTTCTGAAATCCTTTTTGTTTTCGGTAGGTGCAGCCACCGTGACTCTCGGTGAGTTGGCCTCCCAAAAAGCCGTTGACTCTTCGATGCCGGGTATACCGCTGCGTACAGCCGCGGCCAATGGACCCGGCACGCCCGCATTCTTAAAATCCACATCGGGAAAATGCATGTTCGTAACCACCCTGTAAATTTGATTGCCATCCTTTCGAAATTTCTCAAAACTGAATTCATAGTGAACAACCAGGTAAATAACCAGTGATGCACTGATGCCAATCGCCAAACCAGCAATATTGATCAGCGAGAAAATTCTATTTCTCCAAAAATTTCGAATAGCAACGATGAAGTAGTTTTTGAACATATTTAAGTTCCCAGTTTTTGAGCTACAACTGCGAGCTTTAAGCTGTAATCTCAATGATTATATGGTTTTCTTCAATACTTTCCCTAATCAGGATACGATTTGAATTTTTTATGCATGCTTACAGCCAGAAGCTTATAGCATGCGGCTGATCTCATTCCGTTCTTAAACTTTTCACAGGATTCATCAACGCCGACCGGATTGTCTGAATGCTCAGTGTCAACAATGAAATTATTATCATCGCCACTCCTGTCGATGCAAACACCCACCAGTTAATATGCGTCCTATAGGCAAAATCCTGTAACCATTTGTTCATAGCCCACCAGGCCACCGGCGTAGCTATGACAAACGCAACTATAACCAGTTTTAAAAAATCTTTTGAAAGCAGCGCCACTATTTGCGAAACTGAGGCGCCAAGTACTTTTCTTACACCGATTTCTTTAGTGCGTTGCGTGGTAGTATAGATGACGAGTCCCAGCAATCCCAGGCAACTGATAAAAATTGCAAGGCCCGTAGCCCATTTTAGCAGCCTGGAAATATTTTGCTCGCTGGTATACAATTTGGCGATGCTTTCGTCAAAAAATTGATAATCGAAGTTCTCTTCAGGATAAATCTTTTTAAAAGCATTTCCAAGTTTACCAATTGTTGTTTTCCATGAACT
>DASXOT010000440.1:0-4175 GCA_036494065.1 Chitinophagaceae bacterium | reverse complement strand
CTTACGAAGAAAATAGAAGAACTTCATTATTCACGCTTGCCCATCTACCGTAACAATCTTGACGAGGTGGTAGGAATACTCAATACAAAAGATCTGATTCCTCACCTCGACGCGCAACCCGGATTTGACTGGCATAGTTTGATGCGGCAGCCCTATTTTGTGCCGGAGTCAAAGTTGATTGAAGATTTGCTAAAGGATTTCCAGGGAAAGCGAATTCATTTTGCCGTAGTAGTAGATGAATTTGGTGGCACCAGTGGAATTGTGACCCTCGAAGATATTTTAGAAGAGATTATAGGCGACATCAAAGATGAATTCGACGAAGAAGAAATTGGCAATCGGAAACTCGACGAGTTTAACTACGTGTTCGTTGGAAAAACGATGATACATGATATGTGCCGCACAATGAAATTACCGCAGGATACGTTTGACAGGATAAAAGGCGACAGTGAATCAATGGGGGGACTGGTGCTGGAATTGGCGGGCGAGTTTCCAAAAGTAAACGATGTAGTCAATTGTGGTGATTTCGATTTTACCGTGTTGGAAGTGGGAAAGAACCGCATTTCGCTGATAAAAGTTACAATCAAGAATCAATTGGAAAATAAGTGAATCATTTGATGCTGAAAATATTTTCATTTTTCCTTTTCATTGTTTTATTGGGCTGCAATAGCGATTATACCGTAGGAAAAAGACGGGGTTATTTTAAGATCGAATTTCCTCAAAAGGCCTACCGGGAATTTGATCAGCCTGGGTATCCTTATACATTTGAATACCCGGTATATTCCAATATTGTAAAGGATACTACTTTTTTCGATGCTAAGCCTGAAAATCCGTATTGGATCAATATTGATTTTCCACAGTTTTCAGCCAGGGTACATATCAGCTATAAGGAAATAGGAAAAAATAAGTTCGACTCACTTGTAAATGACGCCTTCCAACTTTCGTACAAGCAGCATACCTATAAAGCATCTGCTATTGAGGATTCAGCTATGGTTACACCGAATAATATTCATGGAATGTATTTTACACTCGCCGGTAATACTGCTACGGCCAACCAATTTTTTCTTACTGATACTACAAAACATTTCCTTCGGGGGGCTCTTTACTTTTCGGCAACGCCTAATGAAGATTCAATTAGTATTGTCAATAATTTTCTAAAGAAAGATCTTTTTCACCTGATCAATACGCTTAAGTGGAGATGATGCACATGCTAATAGAGTTGAAGTCAATTTGCGCGAATGGTGTGTACGCTAATGAATGCGGATAGACTCAAATGAAGGCTGGTGTCCTCACGGTTATCTGCTGAGATCAGCACAATTTGCCGGGGAAATTGCCGGGGGAAATAGCATTTATGCATCACAAACTACGGTCCAGTGTATTTAATAGTTTTTGTAATTTTCGCCACAAGATTTATTGCTTAGGAGAAACGTACAAACCAAAATATCCTTTATGATGAAAAAAACAGGGCTCTTGTCATTAATTTTTACCTGCGTCTTTTTTTATAGTTCGTTAGCTCAACCTGCAAAACCAGATACCGTTAAGGTGGGTATTTACATAACAAGTATACACAACATCGATTTTAGGGCAAAAGAGTACGCCGTGAATTTCTGGCTCTGGCTAAAATATAAAAACAAGGATTTCGATTTCTCACAAAACCTTGAGGTGCCACAGGCAAAGAGTGTCGAGAAATCATTTTCAGTCACAGACAGTTCTAATAATATGATCTTTCTCGAAATGAAACTACAATGTGTAATGAAAGACTCGTGGAAGATTGGCAATTTTCCATTCGATCGGCAAAACCTGCGCTTGTCTATTGAGAATTCACAATATGATGCCAGGTATCTTGTCTTTATACCCGATACGGTTGGGAAGAATTATGACCCTCGTTTTACCCTGAGCGGATGGAGAATCGATAGTTGTATTCTTGGTACTGGCATAAAACCCTATGAGACCGCATTTGGTGATGAGACAGTTGCGAAGCCTCACACAGACTATGCAGATTTCCGCGTAAGATTGGTAATTAAGAGAGACGCATCGGGACTTTTCTGGAAAATGTTTCTCGGCATGTACATGGCTTTCTTTATTGCTTACATCTGTTTTTATATTCATGCCGATAGTATTGATTCGCGCTTTGGCCTAAGCGTAGGCTCTTTATTTGCGGTTGTGGGTAATAAGTATATTATTGATTCTTCATTGCCCGAATCCAGTTCTTTTACACTGGTGGACACCTTACACGGGCTTACTTTGTTTTTTATTTTTTCTGTAATTGCCTCTACCGCCTACACGCTAAAGTTGGTCAAGCAGGAAAAAATCAAGCAGGCCAACCGGTTCGATTTTATTGCTGCGCAGGTACTGCTGATTATATATGTCGTCGCTAATATTTATTTTATTGCCAAAGCAAAATCAGGCTAAGAATCGCAGTACTTAAAGACTTAAATTTGCCAAAAACCTTTATAGCGTGATTGCAATTGACAATGTTTTGGTGAGTGATAATATTATTGACAAACAATTTGTTTGTGATTTAATAAAATGCAAGGGAGGTTGCTGTGAAGATGGTGACGCCGGTGCTCCGCTTGAAGATGATGAATTAGACACGATCATTGAATCATACGAACAGGTGAAATCCTATCTCTCCCAAGATTCCATTGCCGAGATCGAAAGAAAAGGAAAATATGTTTATCACCGGGAATTTGGCTGGGTTACACCTACTCTTGGAAATGATTCCGAAATATGTGTGTATGGAATTCGCGGAGAAGATGGGATTATTAAGTGCGCTTTTGAACAGGCTTACAACGACGGAAAAACTAATTGGAAAAAACCCGTGAGCTGCCACTTATTTCCTATCATAACCAGGAAAGAAAGAAATGGTAATCATGATATCATGAATTATGAACCCCGGGAAAAGCTTTGCAGCCCGGCATGTGTATTGGGAAAAAAACTACAAGTGCCTACTTATGAATTTTTGAAGGAGGCTGTGATAAGAAAGTATGGTGAAGATTTTTACAACGCGCTTGATGCGATAGGAAACAAAAAACAAAAAAGAAAAATAAAAGATATTTCGTGAAAGAAACTGCGCTTGATTTCATTGAAAAGAGTGCTGAGAAAGCTGGCGATAAAGATCACCGGCAGAAGATCAATTTTAACATTGGCAGGTACAATGCGGTGGTGCCAACGGGAAAGCAGCAATTTAGCGATTTGAATCTTGCAAGGGAGAAGGCGAAGAATATTAAATGGAAAGCCATTGAGTCGCTCGACACACAATTGGAAAAATTTGAATCAGCGATCACCAAACGGGGCGCAAAAGTGATTTGGGCAGAAACTGATGAAGAAGCAAGAGCCGAAATATTAAAGATTTGCCGGGAAAAAAATTGCCGAACTATTGTAAAGAGCAAAAGCATGGTCTCTGAAGAAATTCATCTAAATGAATTTTTGGAGAAACACGACATCGAAAGTGTTGAAACCGATCTGGGGGAATATATACAGCAATTGGACGGTGAACCGCCTTATCACATTGTGACACCAGCCATGCATAAAAGCAAAGAAGATGTCGCTAAATTATTTTCAGAAAAATTAGGCACCGATCCCAACCTTACCCCCGAACAATTGACGCTTGTAGCCCGGCATAAGCTGCGTGAAAAATATGTGCAAGCTGAAATTGGAATTACCGGCGCCAATTTCATTGTCGCTGATGTAGGTGCAGTTGCGGTCACCGAAAACGAAGGAAATGCCCGGTTAAGTTGTGCCTGGCCAAAAACGCATATTGTAATCGTGGGCATCGAAAAGATAATTCCTTCCCTTACAGATCTTTCACTGTTCTGGCCACTGCTGGCTACGTATGGCACCGGTCAGCGAATAACTGTTTACAACACTATTATTGCAGGTCCGAGACAGGCAGGAGAAACTGACGGTCCGGATAACATGTACGTGATTTTGCTTGACAACGGCCGCACCCATATTCTTGCAAATGAAAAGGCGAGAGAGAGTTTGTATTGTATTCGTTGCGGGGCTTGTTTAAATGCGTGCCCGGTTTATAAAAATATTGGAGGGCACACTTACGCTACAGCGTACAGCGGACCCATTGGTTCGGTGATAACTCCTCATTTAAAAAATATGAAGGAGTGGAAACATCTTAGTTACGCTTCTTCTCTCTGTGGAAATTGCACAGAGGTTTGTGCAGT
>DASXOT010000439.1:0-7337 GCA_036494065.1 Chitinophagaceae bacterium | reverse complement strand
CATAATAAATCCGCGATTCACTTGTGAGTCGGGCAATTTATCAGTGACAAATGCCCGGAAAGGTTCCATTGAAACATTTCCGAAGACATCCATTACCCAAAGCAAACCAGCCGCCATAAATAAACTGCTGCTATGGGGCATAAAAATTAAAGCAATCGAGCTTAGAACAGCCCCAATCATAAAGTAGGGCCGCCTTCTTCCCCACTTTGGATGCCACGTCCTGTCACTCATGTAACCGATTATTGGCTGGATAAGAAGACCCGTCAATGGCGCTGCCAGGAATAGTAGAGGCACCTGGTCTGGATTTGCCCCAAGACTTTCATAAATGCGACTCATATTAGCTCTCTGAAGATCCCATCCAAACTGGATTCCAAAAAATCCCACACTCATATTAATGATCTGCGAGAGAGATAACCTGGGTTTTATTCCAGTATAAGCACTTGACATAAGCAGTCGTTGATTTTAAAGGAAAGAAGTTAAAATTCAAAAGTCAAAATGCAAAAGCCAAAAAAAGGATCCTTATTAAACAAAACTGTTCACTATTGTGAGATGTTTTTACTTTTTACTTTTGAATTTTACATTAGATCACATATCCATTTGGAATTACCGCTCCTTTCTTTAACACTACAATTCCATCCTTTATAGTATATAAGGGGTGATCGCTGTTTTCGAGATGTGTTCCCCCATTAATACGCGCGTCGTCGCCAATGCGACAATTTTTGTCAATGATGGCATTACGAATATAACAACGTGACCCGATGCCCAACAATGGGATGCCTTGCCGCTTTGTGTTCTCGATATCTTCTAATGTTTCATAGTAATCATTTCCCATGATGTACGTACTTACTACGGTAGTGCCATGTCCTACCCGCGACCGTATGCCCACCACGCTGTTTTCAATCCGCGAGGCATTGATGATGCAACCTTCAGTAATAAGCGTCTTCTCAAGAGTAGTGCCGCTTATCTTGGCAGGCGGAAGCATGCGCGCGCGCGTATAGATCGCCCTGTTGTTGTCAAATAAATTAAAATCAGGAATGTCCGCCGTAAGACTCAGGTTAGCTTCAAAGAAAGAGTAAATATTTCCTATGTCGGTCCAGTAACCATCATATTGATAAGTGGCTACCTTATATTTTTGAATCGACTGAGGAATGATCTCCTTGCCAAAATCAGTTCCTTCCTTGTACTCCGATTGTAGCAAATCAAAAAGCATCTTCCGGGTGAAAATATAGATACCCATCGAAGCCAGGTAAAGTTTACCCTTCCGTTTCATTTCTTCCCCGGTATCGCTTTCCCAGTCGCCAAGGATATCTTTTTTCGGCTTTTCTGTGAACGAGGTAATATATCCTTCTTCGTTTTTTTTCATGATGCCAAAGTCGGAGGCATCTCTTGCAGTAACGGGAATGGTGGCAATAGAAATATCAGCATCCGTTTTCTTATGTGACTCGAGCATTGCATTAAAGTCCATTTGATAAAGTTGGTCACCGGAAAGAATAAGTACATAATCACTTTCGAAAGGACCAATATGGCGAAGGCACTGTCGCACAGCATCTGCTGTACCCTGGTACCAGGCCGGGTTGTCCGGCGTTTGCTCGGCTGCCAGTATATCGACAAATGCAGAACTGAACGCACTGAAATGATATGTGTTCTTAATGTGGCGATTCAGTGATGCAGAATTAAATTGTGTCAATACAAACATGCGGCTGATACCGCAATTGATACAGTTGGAGATGGGAATATCTACCAACCGATATTTCCCGGCAATTGGTACTGCGGGCTTGGAGCGGCTTGCTGTAAGTGGATAGAGTCTGGTCCCCGCACCGCCTCCCAATATGACTGCTAAAATTTCCTGGCTCATAAATTAAGATAAAGGTGAAAAGATAAAAGATAATAGTTTTACAAAGAACGTTTAATGGTTTTAACGCTTGATACCAGCATCTTTAAGATTTCCCCGGCATCTTTTTTCGTAGGGTCAAACATTTTTTTGCTATTATATTCAATTGCATATAGTAATTCAAGCCAATAATTAATTTCGTTTGCCTTTTTTAGTCCGATATACAATTTATGAACAAAATCCTTACGATTTTCCGCAAATTCGGCTTCTCTCAGTATGGCCCCGATTGAAGTGCCCGACCTAATTATTTGTTGGGCAATTTCATGTTCACCAAATTCCATTTTGAGATTTCGGTAAAGCTTGATTGCTCTTATCGCAAAATCAAAGCTTCTTATTTTTAGAATACTTTTTCGACTGATAACAGATAGGTTTAAGGTTTAATTTCTATTCAATTCAAAGAACTTTTATCTATTCGCTTTTATCTTTTATCACTTATTTCAATGAGCGATATACCTCCAAATATTCCTTTGCGGATGCTTCCCAGGAGTGGTCAATATTCATCATATACTGTTGCATCCAGCCGAGCAAATTCTTTTTATGATAATAAAGATCGATGGCCCTCCCCACTGAATAGGTAATATCTGCAACGGTTGGTTGGTCAAACCGAATACCAAAACCCTGGGGATCTCCAAAATCCTTCACTGTATCGATCAATCCTCCTACGCTACGTACCATTGGAACAGTGCCGTATCTCAATGCATACATTTGATTTAAACCGCATGGTTCTACGCGACTAGGCATTAAAAGGAAATCAGCACCTGCATACAACAAATGGCTCAATGGCTCACTATAACCGATATAGGTATTTACATAGCCGCCAAATTGATGTTTTAATGTTTCCAATTGATTTTCTACCTGCGACTCTCCTGAGCCCAATACTAAAAAATTACAATTGCCGTGATGTTGGTAAATAGAAGAACTGATGCTATCGGGCAACAAATCGGCAGCTTTTTCCCCAACCAGTCGCCCAACAAAAACGATAAGTGGTTTTTCAACATCTAAACCAAATTGTCCACAGATCTCTTTTTTGTTTTTATGTTTACCTTTTTCGACTATTTCCGCGTCATAATTTTTTGCGAGAAAACCGTCGGAAGAAGGATTCCAGACATCTGTATCAATTCCATTTAAAATGCCGGCGCATTTCCCTCTTTCATAATCAAAAAGATTTTCCAGGCCGTTGGCCATATATTTTAACTCACCGAGGTAGCTATGGCTTACCGTGGTGACTTTCCAGGCACATTTAACTGCGGCGGCAAGCGGATTGATGGTATTGTTCCATTCAAGCAAACCTCCTTTCCAGGTATCCCATGCAGGCAGGTAATAACTTCTGTCCCATCCCATCCATCCCTGGTATTGCGCATTGTGGATGGTGAATACGGTTGGAATAGCCGCGAGATTTCTAAATGCGTAACAATTCTGCATCATAAACGGAATTAGTGCCGTATGATGGTCATGAACGTGAATTACATCAGGCTTGTGCTGCCAATTACTTAACCAATCACAAAACGCGATCTGGAAAGAAGTGAATCGCTCGGTGTCGTCATCATATCCATAGACTCTTTCCCGGTCCAGCAAACCGTTTATATCAACGAGGTAAAGATCGAAGCCAAGCTTATTTGTTTTTTCTTTAATGACAGTATAGTTGAACCAGTGAGAACCGAGATATTGACTTGACTGGTGAACGAGTTCCCACTCATTTTCGTAGAGAAATTTAGTACGGAACATGGGCATAACTACTTTGACTACATGACCTTCCTTTGCCTGGTATTTTGGTAACGCTCCAACTACATCTCCGAGCCCACCCACTTTTGCTACAGGATAACATTCTGCCGAGACATGAATAATCTCCATAATTATAATGAAGTTAGAAGAAATTCTTTTTTTATAAAATTTTACATTCCAAGCTCATGAATCGTTCAAACTTAGTATTTTTCCGGATTCAACTTTTAAACTGCTTATATGCATCAACAAACGAAATGGTCACAATTCGGGGTTTTAATCTCAGTATTTTTTTTCTGGGGTTTTGTAGCGGCAAGTAATGACATTTTAATTCCGGTATTTAAAGAAAAATTAAATCTTCAGCAATGGCAATCACAAATGATATCTTTTGCTTTTTATGTTGCATATACAATTGGCTCTTTAATTTATTATGCGATCAGTAAAGTCAGCGGTGGCGATATATTGAATCGGCTTGGTTACAAAAATGGCATTGCTTTAGGCCTGGGAATTTCCGCGTTGGGAACATTGCTATTTTATCCGGCGGCGCAAACTGCCTCGTTTGGTTTAATGATAAGCGGTCTTTTTATAGTCGGGTTGGGGTTTTCATTGCAGCAAACGGCTGCAAATCCCCTTGCAATTGTTATGGGTGATCCCAGGACCGGATCTCAGCGACTAAGCATGGCCGGCGGCGTGAATAATTTAGGAACTACAATAGGCCCGATTTTAGTAAGCCTTGCCATTTTTGGGGCTGTTACCGGAGATGCTTCCAAAGTGGCTGATATAAGTGAAATAAAAACACCCTACCTGATCCTGGGAGCCGTTTTTTTAATAGTAGCCGTCATTTTTAAGATATCGTCGGTTCCGAATAAAATAAATCTTGAAGGAGATGCTGACAAAAAAGAAAGGGATATCAGTAGAGTAAGCACTCCGACTGATATCCCTGATGCGTTAGTCATTCCAACAAAGGGAAATGCTCTGAATTATGCTCAGCTTGTTCTGGGTATGATCGGCATTTTCGTGTATGTGGGTGTTGAAGTTTCCACCGCGAGTAATCTTCCTCAATTTATGAAAGAACATGTGAAACTTGCTGATGGAAGGGCGTTTCCCACAGAAAGAATCGCTCCTTTTGTCTCGCTATTTTGGGCAAGTTTAATGATGGGCCGCTGGACTAATTCCGTGGGTGCATTTAATGTGAGTGCCACTGCAAAATCAATTTTGCGGTTTATCATGCCCTACCTGGCATTTGGTATTTTCTTATTAATTAATAAAATTGCCCATCATGATATTACTCCCTTCTATCTGTATGCTGCAATAATTGTTGTTTTAATAATAGGAGATCTTTTAAGCAGGGGTAATCCTGCCAGGCAATTGTTGCTTTTTTCTATGCTTGGGATTACAGCATTAATCATCGGTATGCTGGCTGATGGTATGGTGAGTGTATATGCCTTTACAAGCGTCGGTTTATTCTGTTCAACATTATGGCCCTGTATATTCACTCTTGCAATCGCTGGTTTGGGAAAACATACAAATGAAGGCGCGAGTTTTTTAATAATGATGATCATGGGAGGCGGTTTTATTAGCTTGTTGCAAGGTTACCTTGGCGGACCAAATGTTATTGGCATCCAATTATCATATGTAGTTGGAGTAGCGTGTTTCCTGTATCTTGTTTTTTATGCAGTGCGGGCAAAATCAATTCTAAAAGCGCAGGGAATTGATTATGATGTAAAGACTTCGGCAGGACATTAGGTCCGCGTCAAAACAATTTTTTGCCCTGCCTGCCTCTTCCAATTTTATGGTGAAAGATATTTTAAGAAAAGGCAAAGATCAAGGCAAGACGAATTTTCCAGGAACCTGTGATTTTATATTTCAAAAAATTCAGGCTGAGCCACTGCTGAAATTCATAATGCCAATACCTCCGCTTCATAAGGTTGCAGTGAACCATTTGCAGAGGGTTTATTATAATTATCCAGTAACACATTTGATTTGCTTAAATCAATTCCAGTATTGACTGAGGCAGATTTATTTGTAAAATTCAATAAGACCAAAATTTTCTTACCACTTAATTCCCTTGTATATGCATACACACCCGGGTTGTCCTTGTCCAGCAATGTATATTTTCCATAAACGAGTATAAGATTTCCTTTTCTGAGTTTGACGAGCTTCCTGAAATAATTCAAACAACTGCTGCTGTCTTTTTCTTCGGCGGCAACATTTACCGATTTATAATTAGGGTTTATCTTTAGCCAGGGCGAACCTGTTGTGAAACCAGCATTCCTTGTATTGTCCCATTGAAAAGGTGTTCGGCTATTATCGCGGGCAGAAATTTTTTGGTCATTTAAAAACTCTTTGAGATCGCCGCCGCGGCTCTTTATCTGGTTGTACATGGCGATTGATTCGATGTCTTTGTAATCGTCGATCCTGTCAAACTTGATATTACTCATTCCCAGTTCATCACCAGCGAAATAGTAAGGCGTCGCCCGCATGGTTAAAACAAATGTTGAAAGCATTTTTGAAGAAAGTACCCTCCATTCAGGACTATCATTTCCCCAGCGCGTCACCATTCTTGGCTGATCATGATTACCCAGGTAAACAGTCCCCCACCCTTTGTCTTCAAAAACGCTATCCCATTTAGAATAGATTTTTTTAAACTCTGTCAATTTATATCCATTAGGATCCACTTCTTTAAATTTTCCTGGCACATATCCCAGGCTTACACCTTCGAAATGGTAAAGCATATTTAACTCATGCTGATCTTCATCAACAAAATTGTGAGCCGTGGCCGTGGTCACACCCGCGCCCTCTGCAACGGACATGCAGTCATATTTACTTAGCACTTCTGTATTCATCTCTTTCAAATAATCATGCAGGTGTGGGCCATTCGCCTGGTATTGACCCCAGTCGCCATGATATTTCTCATCTAGTTCTTTTTGTGACACCGACGGAAATGTTGTGTCTTTTGCAATGAAAGGAATTACATCCATTCTAAAACCATCAATACCCTTATCAAACCAAAATTTCATCATATTAAAAATCTCCTGTCGAAGTTTCGGGTTTTCCCAATTCAAGTCTGGTTGCTTGAATGAAAAATAATGCAGGTAATAAGCCCTGGTCGATGAATCGTAACGCCATCCGCTGCCATCGGCTTCAAAAGCTCCCGGGCGAAACGCTGGTTTTCCCCTTTCCACATTCCACCAATGATAATAGTCACGATATGGATTGTCACGGCTGCTACGCGATTGTTTGAACCATTCATTTTCATCACTGCTGTGATTGACTACAAGATCCATAACAAGCTTTAGACCTCTCTTGTGCATCCCGCTCAATAAAGAATCAAAATCCTGCATGCTGCCAAAATCTTTCATGATAGCCCTGTAGTCACTGATGTCATAACCATTGTCGGCATTAGGGGATGCATAAATAGGATTTAACCATATCACATCCACGCCAAGACTTTTTATATAATCAAGTTTGGAAACAATTCCTTTTAAATCACCTATGCCATCGGCGTTTGCATCTTTAAAACTCCTGGGATAAACCTGGTATACAACTGCTTCTTTCCACCATTTCCGTTGAAGACTATCCGGATTATCGTTGGCGGTATTCTGTGTAGTGCCTGGATGGCATGATCCTGTCAATATTAATATCAAGCCAATACAAGGTATCTGAAGGTATCTGTCAAACATAGATAATAATTTAAAAACTGAATGACTAATAGTTCAAATGGGTA
>DASXOT010000438.1:0-2483 GCA_036494065.1 Chitinophagaceae bacterium | reverse complement strand
CAATATCAATAATGCCCTTTTGAGGGTTACTTACCACATCGAGTACCTCGCCATCCTCGATATAGTCCGGGTTTTCCGAGATGGCAGGTATGCTATCCAATGAAGAAAAATTGAACGGATGAGAAGCCAGTGCTTCGTTGCTGAGGTCCCTGTTAAAGAAGCCCCATATGCGTTCGTCCTCCGCTCCCAGGCGCCATAATGCTACGCCTGCCGTGCCGTATTGATCGGCAAATCGCATGGTGTTGAAATTGCCACCTGCATCAATAAAATAAACCTTGTGATCGGTGCTGTCCGCTTCTGTATATGTGTAGGAGCAATTGTAGGAATTATTGTCAAAATCAATGTCTGAATTGTAAGTTCTCGCATTGGATAACGCCTGTTGATATGTAACAATATCTCCCTCCTCTTTTTCCGGCCAGTCGTACCCATAAGCTGCCATGGCCAGGATGATTTTGGAAGGCGGAATTTTCTTTGCAATTTCATCCGTCTCTTTTTCTATCCATTTCTGATCGCTTACAGGACCCGGCACACTTTGCCCCCAATGCTGATCATATGCCATTAGGATAATGTAATCATCATACTTTGCCAGCTCTTTTAAATCATAATCTTCATCATTGGGTAAAATATCCTGCGTGATCAGGTAGCCTTCCGGATGGAGTTTTTCAGACAGTTGCTTTAGAAATGCCTGCATCGGTTCAATGCTGCTTTCGTTTATTTCTTCGAAGTCGATATTTATGCCTTGCAGTTTATATTGATGGAGATACCTGTAAATGTCATTAATCAATCTTTCTTTTTTCAAAGGATTATTGAGAACCCTGTCTAGCAATTCTCCGCTAAAAGTGCCGGTATGTGAAGCATCTACATTCGAAAGTATTGGCAGTATCTTTACATTGTGCTGCTTCATTAAACTGTAGTTCGAAGTATCAGGAACGCCAATTCCTCCTGTCGAAGAGTCAATAAAAAACCATTCGGGTATTACCGTATTCAAATCGCCAATATGCGATTGCAGGGAAAAAGAAGCCTGGGGATCCCAATCAACATAAAAAGCCGCTCTTATTTTTTCTGTGCTGGTCGACTTTTTCATGGCAGCCAATTTTTTTTCAGCAGCGATCAATGAAGCATTATGCTGCTTGGCTTTTAAAAAATTTGCTATCCCTTTGTACCTGGCCGAATCCTTTTTTGTAAATGCAGGTGGTATTGTATTGTTACTTTTTTTATGTCCCTGGAAAAATAAAGGAAGTTTGGGATTTATATCCATTTTCCAGGCGATCCATACAACCGGTATCAATAAAACGAGAAAAAAAATAACCATCCGTGTGAACCATTGGAAAGTTTTCCATCTTAACGGCGAAGTGGTTTGAAAAATCTGCTTTTCCTTATTCATTGCGTGCCCCTATTATCAAGCGAAATGCCTGTTTGAGTGCAAAACTATAAATTAGTAAATATCTAACACGAGAAAGTATATACCCCGGGAGTTTTGTATTAAATATCCTTTAACGGCCCGAACGGTTGCAGTTACAGTTGATGATTAGGCTATTTACAGTTATCCAAAAATAAAATTTGCGTAGTTGAATGACTACGCATATATTTGTAGTCAAATAGCTACACAATGAATTTAAGACGTGACGTATTCCAGGCCATAGCTGATCCAACACGAAGGGCTATACTGTTATTGGTTGCGTCGCAATCAATGACAGCAGGCGCCATCGCTTCAAATTTTGACACAGCCAGGCCTACTGTTTCAAAACATTTGCAAATACTTACCGAATGCGAATTACTGCAGCCGCAGCAAAATGGCAGAGAAATTTACTATCACTTTAATGCAAAAAAAATGAAAGAAGTCGCAGACTTTATTGCACCATTCAGCAAAATGTGGGATGACAGGTTTAACAAATTAGAAACGATAATGAAAAAATATAAATCAAATAAATAAGTAAGATGGAACAGAAAACAAAAATCAATGCTGAAAACGGGAAGCAGGAAATGGTGATCACGAGGGAATTTGAGCTTCCGGTAGAGTTACTTTTCAAAGCGCACATAGAGCCGGAGATCCTTGAGCAATGGATGGGAACAAAAGTGCAGAAACTGGAAAGTAAAAAACATGGCAGTTATCAATTTGAAACAACCGATCCAAGAGGAAACAAATACAAGTATAGCGGTGTGATCCATGATTTTAGTCCGAACCATAAAATCACGCGCACATTTGAAATGGAGAATACGCCTTTTGGCGTTCAGCTTGAGTTCTATGAATTCGAACAGCTTAGTGAGAGTACCAGCAAACTCATAATGCATGTCGTATATGAATCGGTGGCCCAAAGAGACCAGGTATTGAAATTACCCTTTGCACAGGGCATAAACATTGCACATAATCGGCTAGAGGATGTCGTGAGGACACTCGGCGTGGTGTAGTGGCATGACAGGTATCAACCTAAATCAAATCAAAATAACAGATCATGACAAAGCGAAAAAAAATCATTTATTGG
>DASXOT010000437.1:0-4320 GCA_036494065.1 Chitinophagaceae bacterium | reverse complement strand
CTTCAACCAATTTCCAGGATTTATTGAGTGCCATCACATCCGCATTATTCGTATCGAACTGAAGATCGACCATTTCGTTATTTGAAACATCAACACTGCTGCTCCATTTCCCGACAATCGTTTGTCCATTCGACTGGTAGCCCACCACTCCCGTGCTGCTGAACAAAAGTCTCGAACTACTATAACTGCTTGTCATATCCTGGCTATCAAAATAATAGTCAATAAACCAGGGGCTCTTAACCAGCATTTCTTCTGTTGAGGATACAACAGCATCGGAATTTTTTGTGCAACCCGCAAACAAGAGGGAAAAAATCAACAAGATGAAAGCAAAAAGAAACAGCTTTTGATTCTTCATAAAATCGGATTTGGCTGCCAAATTATAAATTCATTTTAAAAAAGAATATACACCTGGCCATTAATTAAACGAACAATACCGGGATTTAGTATTATTACCTTGATAGCCAGCCGTAATTTTTCAACTTAAGCCGTTTTACTCAAGATATTTTAATTTGCCTGATGCAAACGATGTCAGAAAACATCATTGAATTTTACAAATCACTCAAACCACCGCCACTACCCAAAGGGATCGAAATCTTATTCCCACAACAGCGAAAGGAGGTGATGACTGTAGTAGAGACATTCTTTCATAAATTTTACGATGACAATAAACTCCGACACCTGATTTTCGGAATTAACCCCGGGCGCTTTGGCGCGGGCACTACCGGTATCAACTTTACGGCACCTTTA
Organism: Chitinophagaceae bacterium; assembly: GCA_036494065.1. Classification (GTDB taxonomy): domain Bacteria; phylum Bacteroidota; class Bacteroidia; order Chitinophagales; family Chitinophagaceae; genus VBAU01. The sequence continues at coordinate 3,573 of DASXOT010000437.1, read as the reverse complement.
CAGCTAAAGAAAATCTGTGATATTGACCACCCTTTCAAGCAACAGACGGAGTTGTCCGCGGAGTTTATTTATGATTTTATCATTGCCTATGGAGGTGCAAAAATGTTTTACCAGGATTATTTTATCACTTCGGTTAGTCCGTTAGGATTTATAAGGGAGGGAGTGAATTTGAACTATTATGATGACAAAAAATTGATCAAAATGGTAAGGCCATTTATATTAGAAAGTATTCAAAAGCAGATTTCATTGGGATTTTGTACGGACTATTGTCTTTGTATCGGCGGTGACAAGAATTTAAGATTTTTGTCGGCATTAAATAATGAATATAAATTCTTTGAAAAGATAATTCCATTGCCTCATCCACGATTCATCATGCAATACCACCGTAAACAGAAAGAAAATTATATTCAACAATATTTGGCAGCCTTACGAACTATTTCATAGTTTTGCAGTATTGAATGTTTTGAATATGAAAATCTGCTGACGTTCGCCCTCAATTCTTAGAACGCACTAATTCCTCGTCAACGTTGTGCCTACCACTGGCATTCCTTTATTTCCATTTTTTAAAGTCTAAATTGAATTTATGTCCTCGTCCACTCAACATACAAGTAAGTTGTCCCTATTCTTTTCCCTGGTCAAAGAGTCAATCAGGGGCAATGAACGTGACTATACTACCGGAAGCATTCGCCAGGCAATTATCCTTTTGGCTATACCGATGATACTCGAATTGACACTGGAATCGGTTTTCGCCGTGGTAGATATTTTCTTCGTAGGAAAACTTGGATCGACAGCTATCCAGACAGTTGGCTTAACCGAGTCAGTCATATCGATTATTTATACTATCGGCATCGGATTGAGCATCGGGGTAACGGCATTGGTAGCGCGAAGAATCGGGGAAAAAAATCCCGAAGCCGCTTCGCATGCAGGCGCACAAGCAATTCTCGTTTCTCTCATTGTTACAATTATTATTAGCATTGTCGGCATCCTCTATGGTCCGGAAATATTAAAGGTGATGAAAGCAGATGACGAAGTTGTAAAGCAGGGTGCCGTTTTTACTCGTATTATGCTTGGTGGAAGTTTAGTGATCATTTTATTATTTCTCATCAACGGGATATTCCGGGGTGCCGGCGATGCGGTGATTGCCATGCGAAGTTTATGGATAGCCAGCGGTATCAACATCATTCTTTGTCCCTGTTTAATCAATGGTTACGGACCTTTTCCTGAATTGGGGCTAAAGGGTGCCGCTATAGCCACTACGATCGGCCGCGGAATTGGAGTTGTCTATCAATGCTATTATTTGTTCAACACAAAGAGAACGATTAAAATAAAACGATCACACTTCAACTGGGATTGGCCTGTCATACGATCGCTCGCAAAAATCTCCTGGCCTGCAGTCGTTCAATTTTTCATAGCATCAGGAAGCTGGATCATTCTTTCGAGACTCGTTGCTGAAATCGGTGGCAAAAATGCCAGTTCGGGTTACCAGATCGCATTGAGAAACGTTGTGTTCTTTATTTTACCAGCCTGGGGACTAAGCAATGCAGCAGCAACCCTGGTAGGGCAAAACCTGGGAGCAAAACAAATTGAACGAGCATCGCAGAGTGTTTTATTAACGGCAAAATACAATGCTATATTTATGTCTTTTGTCATGCTTTTATTTATCCTATTTGCGGGTCCGATCATTGGCATATATACAAGAGATAGTGCAGTTCAAAGTGTGGGAATCACAGCACTGCAAATAATCGGTTCAGGATATATTTTCTACGGCATTGGCATGGTGATGATACAAGCATTGAATGGTGCGGGTGATACACGTACGCCAACATGGATCAATTTAATTGGATTTTGGTTGTTCCAGGTACCCTTGGCATATTTTATGGCTAAAATATTGAATTGGGGGCCGACGGGTGCATTCATCTCGATACCCGTTGCTGAAACAGCAATAGCCATTGCAGCCTGGATCCTTTTTAAGAAAGGTAAATGGAAAAAAGTAGTGGTTTAAATAGAAGTCCCGATAACGTTCGGGACTTTATTTTTTAAATTAGCACCATTATGGCAAGTAACCAAAATACGCTTGATCAGAATATTCTAAGACAGATTTTTTTTATCCTTATTATCCTGGCTCTTGGCCTTTTGCTTTTTTTTGAGTTGAGCTTTTTTATTCCCGCCGTTTTAGGTTCGCTCACCCTGTATATTTTAATGCGACCTCGCATGCATTATCTGGTCGAGGTAAGAAAATGGAGTAAGCCAAAAGCTGCATGGATGCTGATCATTCTCTCGTTTCTTATCATTCTTCTGCCGTTTGGCATCCTGGCAAACCTGTTGACCAGTAAAATAGTTTACGCTGTTGAACACTCCAACGAGATACTTGACGCATTAAAAAATTTCTCAAATGAAATGAAAAAAGAATTTGGGTTCACGATCGCCGATGATTCGACGATAAACGAAATAGGACCTTTTATCCGAAAAATAATTCCGCAAATACTTAATATTACTGTTAACACCATTAGCATTATTGGGATACTATACTTCGTTTTATATTTTATGCTGATCTATAGCCGCGCAATGGAAGATAAACTATATGAATATATCCCATTAAAAGACGCAAATGTGGATCTTATTGCAAAGGATGTTGACACCACGGTAAGAGCTAGCGCTGTCGGTATACCATTAATCGCCCTGATACAAGGAGCGGTAGGACTAGTTGGATATCTGATCATTGGTGTTCCCAGTCCGTTTCTCTGGTTTGCTATTACCTGCATTACAGCCATGCTTCCTGTAGTAGGTGCGGCCCTGGCATATGTTCCGCTGGCCATAATTTTTTTCGCACAGGGAAATAATCTTCAGGGCACCGTCATGCTTGTTTATGGCTTTGGTGTTATCGGGCTTGTCGACAATTTGTTTCGCTTTATACTCAATAAAAAACTGGGAAATATTCATCCATTGGTAACCGTCTTTGGAGTTATTGCCGGCATCAGCATGTTTGGCTTTATCGGGCTGATATTCGGGCCAATGTTGCTTTCACTATTTATTGTACTATTGAAAGTCTATTCCAATGAATTCCTTAGTAAAAAACGCGAAAGTAAACGAGCAAACATTTCATGACTTCATACTAAATTTCTATTGGAAGTTTACCACTTTTCATAAGTGAATTATCGTATTTATTCAAAAAAATTCAGTAAACACACCCAATCTCTTTTGTTTTCTCATTTCGAATAATATTTTTGCAACGAATATCGTTTTAAAAATCGAAATCCGTATCCCCGATGAGAAGCCAACTGCTATCCATATCTGTTTCACTTTTATTTGCGCCTGCCGCTTATATATCCAACAACAACGCGGCCCACACTGAGAAGAAAAGCAGCATTACCTATTCGATAAGCAATAATGCAGAAGCGCTGTATAATGATTTACACTTAGCGAGCATCGGCCTTTCTCAAAAAGCATTTGAATATGCTTATAAAGGCTACCAATATTTAATGAAGAAAGAAAAGCTGAATAATAACGCCATACTCGCCATTTGTGATTTCAGTCAGCCGTCAAGCAATAAAAGATTTTATATTTTAGATTTGA
>DASXOT010000436.1:0-5080 GCA_036494065.1 Chitinophagaceae bacterium | reverse complement strand
AGAAAATCAGAAACCATAAATCTTAAATCAAAAATAGAAAAAGTGTAACGTTTCCGAACACCCTGCGTCTCATGTTAATAGCTGTTAAAAAAAGATAAAAAAGGTTATGATTTTTTGTTCATACGAAAATAGTCGTATATTCGGTTTCAAATTATCCGGCGTTATGTCAAACACTAAATATGTAAAACCTACAGAAAGCGAACTGGAGATCCTTCAAATCCTTTGGACGAGGGGCCTTGCAACAGTTCGTGAAGTCCATGAAGAGCTTGCAAAAACAAAAGATGCAGGATACACGACTACATTAAAGTTAATGCAGATCATGCACGAAAAGGGTTTGGTAAAGAGAGATGATTCTATGCGCACCCACGTGTACCAGGCTGCAGTGAATAAAGAAAAAACTCAAAAACATTTATTGAGTAAGATGATTGATTCTTTGTTTGGCGGTTCACCTACGCAATTAGTGATACAGGCATTGGGGACGGGTGAACACAAAGCAAGTCGCGAAGAATTGGAAGAGATCCAGGTATTATTAAATGCGCTTAAAAACCAGTAAGCATGTTTTCCTTGGGTGACGCCAACTTTCTCCAGGCACTCGGATGGGCTGTGATCAACAGCCTTTGGCAAATGGCTTTTTTATGGATTATTTTCCAGGTGATACTGTCATTCGGTATCAGCAAGTCTTCCACAAAAAGCAGGTTAGCGACCATATTATTGGGTGCCGGGTTCTCTTGGTTCCTTTATACATTGATATCGCATTGGATCATTGACCCCGATGCTATTAAAAGATCGTTGCTGGCAATTGGCAGCTTCGAAAAAGGTAATGCTGCCTGGAATGAAAAACTACAAATAATTCTCCCCTACGCTTCTCTTTGTTACCTGTTGTTGTTATTTGTCCCGTTGATACAATTTATCCGAAACTATCGATTTGTTCAATTGATTCGCGAAAGAGGATTGACAAAATGCAAAGTGGATCTCAGAATCTTTGTTCAGCGTTTCGGCGAACGTTTGGGAATTCGCAAACCGGTACGTCTTTATATTTCCGATATGGTGAGCTCGCCGGTGACGATTGGCTTTTTGAAACCATTGATACTAATGCCTATCGCAGCCATATCGAATTTGACGCAGAAACAGGTAGAAGCTATTTTACTTCATGAACTTGCTCATATCCGTCGATATGACTATTTCATAAATCTTATTGTCAATTTTATCCGCACGATTCTTTATTTTAACCCTTTTGTGAAACTTTTTGCCAAGACCATCGAAAGAGAAAGAGAAAAGAGTTGTGATGAAATGGTGATCCAGTTCGAATATGATCCGCATGGCTATGCTTCAGCCTTACTTGTACTCGAAAGAAATAATTATATGAGGCAAACCATGGCGGTTGGCGCTTCCGGTCAGCGAAAGGACCTGCTGCATCGCATAGAAAAGATTTTGGGCATTGAGAAAAGAAAAACTCCGGATTTTCAAAAACTGGGTGGATTGCTGGCCGGTCTCATTTGCGTTGTTGCGCTGAACGCATTGTTTTTCTTCAGTTCACCCATTGTCGAAAATCATTCTTTTGCATTTACACCCCTTGCAAATCCTTTTTATCAGCTAGTGTCGGATGGGAAAGAAGCACCCGTCGTTGCCAGGCCAATTGAAAATAAAAATAAAGAGAAGCAGGTTCACATACTCTCAGTTGTGAAACATGAAGTTAATACAAAGAAAAAGCCGGCACGTTTGAGCGAAGTGGCTGTGATTCCTGAATCACATTTTGTATACTCTCAACCTGAAATAAAGAACGGGTTGGCTTTCGTAGACCAGCGAATGCACCTGGAATTGAAGCTAAAAAAATCGCAGATCGAACAGGTGCAAGGTGCAGTTGCTGCAACCAAAAAAATGTTGGAACAAGGTCAATGGAAACAGCTTGAAAAAAATATAGCTGATGCGCTTACCGAGAACGAGAAAGCAAACGTCAAGAAAAAATATTTAGATAATGTAGAGAAGATCAACTGGCAAAAGCTGGAAGAAAAATTAAAGTTATCCTACAACCAAATTAACTGGAACAGAGTAAATGCTCAACTCAATACGGCGATCACAAAAATTACATTGGACAGCCTTGTTACCGAATATAATTCTACACTAAGCGATTTATCCACGGCACAAAAATGGATGACAGAAAACCAGGTTGAATCCATCCCAGACACTGACCTAAAACTAGGTGAAGTAAAGGCTCAGACAGATCGCGTACAAAAGGAAATCGAAATCATTAAAGCAATTAAGGCGAAGAAGATTGTAAGATTATAGAGAACCACGAAAGGACTACGATAGAACTAGGATTTTTAGGGATTCTGGCGAAATTATCTTGCTGACTTATGAAGTAGTCTTCTGGCCCACAACATTCGCCGATTACTCTATCAAAAAAACATTTTAGAAGAAAATCATTTTCCCTTTAATCCAAATAAATCATGGAAATCTTAGTTCTTTGTTGTTTTCTCTTACCAATTACATCTCGGGCATGCATCGCTATATTTATTTCCCAATAAAAATCCAAGCACGATTTCATGGGTGCCGCGGCTGACGGTGTTGAGGTTGGTCGTTGTAAAATCGTAAGCGTAACCAATATTGAAAGTATTGCTGACATTAATCCCCAACATTGCGGCATAACCATCCTGGTATCGATAACTCCCTCCTATCCATAGCAAGCTGCGGTATTGAAGCTTAATATTCGTCTCGAACTGAAAATTATTCTTTGAAGAGCCCTGGATATATTTTATCATTAAGGAAGGGGTCGCGTTAATATCATCGTTGAGCAGGAACCGGTAGCCGCCGGTAAGAAATAAATGCGGAATTAATTTACCAGGGTTTGAAACCAGTGCATCATCCTCGAATGTAAATTTTTGCGGAATCACCTGTTGGGCAGAGAAGCCAGCAAAATAGTTCCTTGAATACAGCCAAAGGCCAACGCCCAGGTCCGGTTTGATCTTATTGATATAACCATCATATGCTGCTCCGGCTGCCGGGTCGTTCGGATCTCCGGTGCCGCTGAAATCTGTTTTAGATCTATCGAGGCCAATTTTTGTAATACCTGCCGAGAACCCACCGGCAAGATTGGTAGTGGCATTTAAACCGATATGATACGCATACGTAACATCTGCACTAAAGCGATTGAAACTACCCGTGCGGTCATTAATCACCTGCATGCCGATTCCATGGTGAGGCTCAGCAGCCGTATAAGATTCCCAATAAGCCTTTCCGCGCGGATTTTCACCGGGCACATCAAATGAGGTGGCATTAGTTCTGTAATCTTTTTTACCTATCGGTCCCTGTATAGTAAAATAAAAAGTTTGAGGCGCACCATTCAGGCCAATCCATTGATCCCTGGCACTCAATTTTACGTCAGTGTAATTTTCAATTCCGCTCAGAGCGGGGTTGAGAATATAATTGTTTAAAATATACTGGGTATAATGAGGTCGCTGTTGCGCAACTGCGAATACGCTAATGAACGTGACTAAGACTGTTAACGCCAAGGGACGCGAATGGGGGCCAATAAACGCGAATCGCTTCACGCTAATAGACGCCAATTTTAACGAATGAGCGCGAATTAGTTTTACACTAATCGACGCGAATAGGGTTTTTATAAATAGCTTCTTCATTTTATTACGCGAATTAACGCGAATGACTTTTTAATAATAGTTCCTTCATCTTACCACACTAATGAACGCGAATATGATTAGCCATTCGCAATAATTAGCTAAAATTCGCATGGACAATTAGCGTATTATATCCACATACCCCGACATCTTCCCTCTTCCATTTTTCGGATCAATGATATAATAGTATGTTCCCACCGGTGCAGAGTTTCCATTAACCGTACCATCCCATGGCTTATCATAACCGATCGAATGAAATATCAATTGCCCGTAGCGATTATATACATCAACCGTACAACCGGGATAGCTCGTCAAAAATGATATTTCCCAGTTATCATGGATGCCATCACCATTAGGACTAAAAATATTTGGAATTTCTGGCGTCTTTAAAACCTTCACAAAAACCGCATCAGAACCCGTGCATCCCTCATCAGATATGACCGTCAACGTATAGGTAATATCATCGTGCGGTTTTGATATGGGAGATTCAGCTTCTGCATTATTTAACCATGTTGCCGGCGTCCATGCATACGTTACAGGGTAATTTGTTTGTACCGAAGGCGTCAATGGAATCTGGCCACCTTCCAACACAAATTTATCTGGACCAGCATTAGCCACAGGCACAGGGAAAACAGGAATGGTTTGATCAGCATGATTGGCGCAACCGTTATTAGCAGTATAAGTATAGCGGATCGTATCTGCTCCGTCATTCGCCAGTGTGGGGGTAAACAAGCCCGATGATGAGACTCCTGCACCACTGAATATCCCCGACCCCGGTAATCCATTTGAAACACTCGCCTGGGTTATTGAGAAGGCAGGGACATTCTTACAAACGCCGGCAACAACATTAAACTGAAGTGCTGGTATTGCCAGTAGCGTAATTTGTTTATCGATGTATTGAGCACAGGTCTGCCCGGAATAAGCAACATATCGCACCGTGACAGTTTTGTTAGCAGGTGAAGTAAATGAAGCAAAAGCATGAGTATGGATATTGCCTGGCGCGGGAAAATCGTCAATCGTTTTTATCGTCGGATCGTTTGCATAATCCCAATAAATTTCCAATTTAATCACACTGCCCGGGTTGACCGTCGAATTATCGGTAAGGTGAATAGAATCTCCGCTACAAACCGAAGTGTTTTCACGCAAGCTAAAAGATGGAACCGGTATAGATCCGTTTACAAAAAATGTTTGTGAAACAGATGCCATGCAACCGTTGCCAGATGTAATCGCTTGCGTTACATTGTATGTTCCCGTAGCTGTATACTTATGCTGAGGATTCTTCGCAGAGGAATTGTTTGGATTTGCAGACGTAGCGTTTGCATCTCCAAAATCCCACTGGTAGATAAATGAACTCTGACTATTATCCACAATTGCACTACTATCCGTAAAAAGTGAATATGGATCATTCAAACAACTCTCTGGCAATCCAAACGCGGCAACCGGAACAG
>DASXOT010000435.1:0-2689 GCA_036494065.1 Chitinophagaceae bacterium | reverse complement strand
ACTAATCTTATTTTTCTTATATTTTTTATAGCGGTCGAGGGGTCACCATCAACGGCAATGATATCGGCAAACAAATCTTTTCTTATTCTGCCAATCTTTTCACCATAACCGAATACATCAGCATTGATAGAAGTAGCGGATTTCAATACTTCGATGGGTTTCATGCCATACTCAACCATCATTTCCATCTCTCTGGCATTATCACCATGAGCAAATACACCCACATCGCCACCCATGCAAATCGTTACACCTGCTTTCAAGGCCAGCGCAAAACTCTTTTTCTTATTTGCCACTCTCTCAGGTTCGGGGTCAATTCCTTTTCTCCAGCCTTTGTATTGTTCAATTGCATCGCCGGCAGCCAATGTCGGACACAGTGCAATGCCTTTTTCTTTCATAAGTTTAAACACCTCCTCTGTGCCATAGTCTCCATGTTCAATAGAAGAAACGCCTGCATTGATAGCTCTCGTCATTCCTTCTGCTGTCACCGAATGAACAGTTACCAGCCGCCCACTGCTATTTGCAATTTTGACTGCAGCCGCGATTTCTTCAACTGAAAAAGTAGGCTTCGATTCGCCATTCGGGCCATTACGATAATCTGCATAAATCTTAATCACGTCGGCACCTTTGCTGATCTGGGTTCTCACTTCGTTCATCATTTCATCTATATTTCCCACTTCTGCTGCGCCTTGAGGAAGCACTACATCAGCAGATTCTGATTTTGGACCATAGCTGCCTCTTGCAACGATTGCCCTTGTGGCACAGATCATCCGCGGACCGGGTACAATTCCCTTTTCGATAGCCGTTTTCAGGCCAACGTCATCGTACATCGAACCTTCGGTGCCAAGATCCCGCACAGTTGTAAAACCAGCCATCAATGTAGCTTTTGCATGCTCCACCGCTCTTGCTGTGCGCTCAGCTCTTGATTCCTTAAGCACCTGGTCGTCCCAGCTTGTCTCATTATAGGGATGAAGGAATAAATGAGAATGCCCTTCGATCAATCCTGGTAATATTGTGCAACCTTTTAGTTCGATCACTTGAGTATTGGCAGGCAATTTGAATTTCATTGCGCCGGCTTCTGCGATCCGGTTATTTCTTATAAGCACGATCCAATCCGTATGCATTTGTTCTCCGTCAAAAACCCGGTCAGGTTTTAATAAAATATATTTATCGGCTGTTTGCGAAAAAGAAAAATGTAGAATGAAAAAAGACAAAAGAAATAAAAATGTTTTCCTCATAATTGTTGCGTATAAGTAGGCAAAAGTAATGCGAAGGTTCCCGGAGGAGGATTATTTATTTAGCACATCATTCCATTCAGGCTTCTTTTCAAAAACGGATTTTGCAAAAGGACACCAAACAGTAAGCTTTATATTGCTTTGCCGCGCATACTCAACGGCAGCATGTACAAGCTGGTAACCTACATTTTGTCCGCGAAGCTCATCATCTACTTCTGTATGCTCAATGACAAGATGGGTAGGTGAAGTAGTGTGGTAAACCATCTGAGCCTGTATATTACCATCGTTCTCAACATAAAACATCCCTTTACTTCCAATTTGCCGCCGTTTGATTTCCATTCCTACAATTTAAAAAAGATTTTCTTCCGATAAAGAAAATAGCATAAACCCCATTCAAGAGTAAAGATGCAAAGAGAGGCAACAATGTTGCTCAGCATTTCAGGAGTATGAATAAATGCCAGTAAGCCATTAGCAATTGTACCGATATACTCATTGAACCACCGTGAACCCACAATTTCAAAGAACAAATAAATGAACAGTGAATTCATGCCAACGACCAACCAAAACTTCAAGTATCTTTTATGGTTGAGCCTGTCAATCCACCAGTAACAAAATGCAAGTCCAAGTAAACACCAGCCGAGAGAGGCCAGTGTAAATGATGAAGTGGCAATACGCTTTATAATTGGCGTTATATGAGCGTAATCCAACCCGAAACCAAGAACAAGGCAGATAACCGCCCAGATCAACATTACCTTCAATTTATTTTTTGTTTGCCCCATTAATAACTTTCCAGTCAGGGCGCCCGCTATCGTGTGTACTGCAGTTGGAATGCAATTGATGGCCACCCAGCCACCGGGATTTATTTTGTTCATTAAGATCGTATCAATATAATTCCCAAAGTTGTGCTGATCGGTAAAAGGTTGATCAAAACCAGGAACATGGGTGAATCGATAAAGCGCTTCTGTCAGCAATAGCAAAGCAACACACACCAATATTTGAGCGGTTGAGCTCCAGCGAAAAATGAGAAAAGCTACCAGGGTTGTAAATGACAGTTGTGTAAGAACATCCCAAAGTTCAAACGATAAACCTTTTGTCCTTACTGCATAATCAAGCACTCCCCAGAAAAATAACCAGCAGCAGCGCTTTAGAGTTTTACGGAAGGACTGGTTCCAGGAAACACCGCTTGACCATTGTTTATGCAGTGAATAAGCCATAGCAACACCTGCCATGTACATAAACCCGGGTTGAATCAAATCCCAGAACCGCAGCCCATTCCACGGATGATGAAAAAATTGAAGAAAAAAACCATTCAGCGGATTGCCTTTAGTAGCGTCGAAAAGATGTTCATACAGGCCGGTACTTTCCAATGCAAGTAACACCATTATAAAACCGCGCATAAAATCAAGCGATAGAAGACGCTGAGATATTTTATCACTTAGAATGGAATCTTTTGCGCC
>DASXOT010000434.1:0-3449 GCA_036494065.1 Chitinophagaceae bacterium | reverse complement strand
GTGCGTGCTGCCACCTTTTCCCGGCGTTACACCACCCACCACATTGGTGCCATATTCGATCATTTGTGAGGCATGAAAACTTCCTTCTGTTCCTGTAAAACCCTGCACCAGAATTTTTGAATTTTTATTGACAAGAATGCTCATAGTTAACTTTAAAAAGTTTGGCAAAAGTAAGCGAATAAGTTGATAGATGATAACTGATAGATGACAGTGAATAGTGGATCTTCATGATAATTAAGCTGCGAGCTTTGAGCCAAGAGTCGATAAAACTTAGCAAGGATCCACTAGAAAATTCACCATTGCCAATTCACAACTGACAAATCACTATCATCTATCCATTGTCAGTTATCAACTAGTCAGAAATATCCCCAGGTCAATGTGCCCTCGAAAATCTGCCAGTCGGCATCGGGATTGTCTCTAAGTTTTATCATTTTTGCGCAGCTCACCATCCATTCACCGTCGGGAGTTACAACGAAATCTGCTTCTCCTTTTTCATCGGTCACGTAGTCGATTTCGTGGATCTCTTCGCCCGTTTTGTGTAAAACCCTTATAGTTGTATTCTTCAATCTTTGTCCCATAAAAAAAATAACCACCTTATGAGATTCGACGTCGGATAGTTTGTAAGGATTATATAAAGGAACTATGTCAATGGGAAGGTCTGTTCTCTTGCCATATGCATCAGTGTATGTTTCACCTACCTGGAAGATCGTTTTTGCACAGTATTCAAGTTTCTCGCGGGCATCCTTCATAGTATCGCCATTTTGTATGCGGTCTTCGAGTGCTTCGTCGAAACCATTAGCTTTGAGATACCTGTTAAACGCTGCCGCTTCGTGGCTAAAAAATTTATCTTTTGTGTCTAAAGTCATCATTACAGTGCCCTCATCTATCATTGCAAGTTGCAGGGACGTTGAATCTTCATCGCTTATGCTAGTGGCGAGATTTTTATCGACCACGTCTTCATAATAAAGTTCCATGCAACTTATCTTCTCCCTGGAAAGGGAAGAATCCTGCCCGATAAAAAGCAGTCCTTTTAAAAATTTTATAGTTATTGGCTCGGTTCTTTTGTAGATGAACTTATCAGGTTGTATCCACAACTCCACTGCAGATACATTGATGATAGCAAAGACAAGAGTGAAAAAAAATATTCTTTTGTTCATTGAGTTATTCTTCGTCGGGAGGAGGCACCAGCATAGGAGCGCTTTGGTCCGTTAGTTCTTCCATATTTCTGTCGTTGGCGATTTTACCTGTTTCTTCAAGCATCCGCATGTCCTTTGCATCTTTCAAAAACTCCGACGCGAAAATGAAACTGTTCAATCGTTCATTCTTGCTGAAAATAATTTCCTTTCTATTCCCTTCCCATTCTTTTCTTCCTTCATACATGTAGATGATATTGTCGCCATTTTCCATTACACTATTCATGTCGTGCGTATTGACGATGGTGGTGATCTTGTACTCTTCTGTTATTTCTCTAATCAGTTTGTCGATGACCATGGAGGTCTGGGGATCGAGACCCGAATTGGGCTCATCGCAAAAAAGATATTGGGGATTTAATACAATGGCCCTGGCAATACCCACTCTCTTTTTCATTCCACCACTTATTTCAGCCGGGAATTTTTTATTAGTGTCTTTCAGGTTCACCTTTTCAAGCACTTCGTTGACTCTTTTTAATTTTTCGGAATAGGCGTTCTTTGTGAACATACTCAGTGGGAACATCACATTTTGTTCTACTGTGAGACTGTCGAATAGTGCCGAACCCTGGAATAACATACCGATCTGTTTTCGAACTTCGGTCTTTTCACTGGACTTCATATTGGTAAAATCCCGTCCATCATAAAGCACTTCACCTTCATCAGGATCGAAGAGGCCCACCATGCATTTCATCAACACGGTTTTACCACTTCCACTGGTACCAATGATCAAATTACATTGCCCCGGCTTCATAATGGCACTTACGTCCTCAATTACAGTCCGGTTCCCAAAAGATTTTTTTATGTTCTTTATTTCGATCATGGGTAAGCTTTGAGCTTTGAACTGTGAGCCGCGAGCTATAATGATTCGAAGCTCACAGCTCGCAGCCTTTTCACAATAGCAATGCGGCCAGAATATAGTCAGCAAACAGAATCAATATGCAACTGGTTACAACTGCTTTGGTGCTGGCCCTTCCAATTTCCAATGAACCTCCCTGCACAAAATATCCAAAATAGGCAGGGACGCTTGAAAGAATAAATGCAAAGGTGTATGCCTTTGCCAAGGCAAAGAATACATTGTAGGGTAGAAATCCCTCCAATAAGCCTTTGTCAAATGTATTGGTCGAAATAATATTAGCGGCGGACCCGGCCAGTCGCCCGCCCCAAATACCCAACACTGAGGCCACGACCACCAACATCGGGATCACGAGAAGCGCTGCGAGGATCTTTGGCATTATCAGGTAGGTCTTTGTATTGATGCCCATAATTTCAAGCGCATCGATCTGCTCACTCACGCGCATGTTTCCAAGTTCACTGGCAATTTTACTTCCCACCACGCCGGCAAGTACTATGCAAATGAGCGTTGGCGCAAATTCAAGTATTACTGTATCGCGAACGATTTGCGCAATCGAAGATTTTGGAATGAGCGGGCTGACTAGCTGGTAAGCCGTTTGAACAGTGGACACTGCGCCCATGAAAACGGAGATCGTTACAACAATACCCAAAGAACCTATGCCTATATCGGAGCACTGGTGAATGAATTCCTTCCAATACATTTTCATATTCTCCGGCCTGGAGAACATTCCACGTATCATCAAAAGGTAGCGGCCTATTTCGGTAAAAATAGTCATGGTTATCGGACTGTAAAATACAAAGTTTATCAGTACCCTCAACCTAGGCAGTTGCTTCTAAATTTTTGCAACAAATATTTGATTGGTCTTATGGTAATAAAAAACCTAAAGCTCTGGGAAGCACACAAGGTGTATAGCCATTTGCAATGTGATGTCGATCCAATAGTTCAGTCTTATCAATAAACCAATAAGGCTTTAAATATCCATCTCACGGTTTGTTTTTCTGAATTTTTTCCACCATTTTGACCTTTTGACGATTTCTTCGGTGGCGATTTGTGATTTTGTTTGCGCATCTACTACAGCGATGAGAGACATATTAACAATACTGCGAACAGAGCTTCCCAGTTGTAAAATATGTACCGGTTTTTTTAAACCCAGAAGAATCGGTCCAATCGCATCTGCTGTTCCTAATTCTTTCAGAAGATTATACGCGATATTACCAGCAGCCAGGTTTGGGAAAATGAGCGTGTTTACATCTTTATCCACTAATTCTGAAAACGGATAATTCTCTTTCATCAACTCATTATTGAATGCTACGCTAGCCTGCATTTCTCCATCCGCAATTAAAGAAGGCATTTTTTGTTTCACGATCTTTCTCGCCTCGGCCATCAATTTTGCCTCGGGGGAATTG
>DASXOT010000433.1:0-2860 GCA_036494065.1 Chitinophagaceae bacterium | reverse complement strand
AAGGTCAACCATCGGTGTCATATCCACGCGCGTAGAAAGCTTCTTCGCTTTCTTTACGCCAGGTCCTTTTTTATGTCCACTATCACCACCACCTTCTATTTGTGCCATAACTGGAGTTTTTTAAAATTACAAAAAAATTATTTGTTAGCCCTATGCCTTTCCTGGTAAAGCTCCGTTCCCGCAGGAGCGTCTCTCATAGCAGTTATGAGGTTATACCGATATTCATCGTTTGCTTTTAAGGCGTTTATTACGTTCTTGAAAACGGGATATTTGGACATGTTATCACCCTTAACCATGTACTGCAATTTCTCACCAGCAAATGCAGACTTAGCTGCCTGTATCCAATACGTGAGGTCCCCACCCGTTGTATCCACTGGCATCCCGGGCTGCTGCAAGTTCTTTTGTTGATTAGCGGGCAAATCCAATAATTGTTTAAGTTGCCCAAAACCAACTCCCACCAGGTAGGTCTTTCTATAATTTGCTATTTCTGCGGGTGAAAGGTTTAGGTTTCGCGAGGAATTAATCGAATTGATCACTTGCGTATAAATGCCCGTATTATTTTCAGACAACACTGTAAAATAAACCTTACCGTCTTTGTCTATTGTGATTAGGATCGCGTTGCTTTCCGGGATCTCAGCCGTCGATACCGACTTCGGCGTGGTCACTTCCACTGGATCCGGTGGCTTGAATTTTGTCGCCATAATGAAGAAGGTGAGAATGAGAAATGCCACATCCACAAAGGGGGTCATGTCCACAAACGTACTCTTCTTTGGAATTTTTACACTTGGCATGAATTAATTATTTAGTATTGAGATGCTTAGCAATTAAATTTCCACAAAAAAATCCCGGTTTCGCTGCTATTTGTACAAAGAGGCAAAACTCTGAGTCAGCGTGAAGCCTGATTCGTCGATTCCATACGTAATGGCATCAATCTTAGTGGTAAACACATTGTACATAATAAGGGCCAAAGCTGAGGTACCAATACCAAAGGCTGTATTATAAAGGGCTTCAGAAATCCCTACTGCCAATTGAGCTGCAGCGCTTCCACCGCCGCCTTCCTTGCCTAATGAGCTAAACGAACGGATCATACCCATTACCGTACCCAAAAGGGCGATCAATGTACCCACGGAAGTAATTGTAGACAGAAAAACCAGGTTTTTCTGCAGCATCGGAAGCTCAAGCGCAGTGGCTTCTTCTACTTCCTTTTGAATGGCCAATACCTTTTGATCCGTATTCAACTCCGTATTGCCGATCAGTTCTTTGTACCTGCGAAGCCCGGCTTTCATAACGTTTGCAACCGATCCACGCTGTTTGTCGCATTCACTCAAAGCAGAATCGACATTACGGTTGGCGAGATGATATTGCACCCTGCGGATAAAATCAGAGACGCTTCCGTTACCAAGCGCCTTGTTCACTGTAAGGAACCTTTCAATAGAAAAAACAATTACCATCAATAACATTCCAATCAGTATTGGAACGATGATTCCACCCATGTAAATGCGATTCAAATCGCCAATGGGGTCCGCGTGTTTAGGCCAGAACATTCCTTCTGCAGGATTCTTAAAGCCCTTAGGATCTCCAAAAATAAACCGCCAGATACAATAGCCAGCGACAATACAGATAACGGGAGCCAGCCAGGAAATAGCATTGCTACTCTTTTTTGCCTGAACAGATGTAGATTTAACAGATGCAGCCGCAGTCGTTTTAGTTTCTGCCATGATCTAAATTTTTATTGTTTTGAATGTTTAGATAAAAAATCATTTCGGGGACACAATTCTAAGGAAAAAAAGGTTAAAATGGGCAAACAGAGGCGTCATTTTTTGTCAAAGGAGGTCAAGTTAATAATTTTTTCAAATGCGGGATGCATTTATTTAAAATTATCATTAAACCCCTTAAACTTTAATTTTATTCATAGCGTAAGGCTTCAATAGGATTCAGTCGCCCCGCTTTTAATGCAGGATATAGCCCGGCGAGAAGACCAACCAACGAGCATATCACAATGCCATAAATGACCCAATTCCAGGGCACCACAAAGCCTGTATTAAGCACTATCGAAAAAAGATTTCCTACGGCTACGCCTAGTAAAATACCGAACAAAGCGCCTAACATACTAATGATGATTGCCTCTAAAAGAAACTGTCGCCGAACCATTTTGCTTTTGCCACCAATGGCTTTTATCAAACCCACTTCTTTTGTTCGTTCGGTCACGGAGACAAGCATGATATTCATCAGGCCAATGGCCGCACCTATTAATGTGATCAGCCCGATCACCGTTGCCGACACCGTGAGAAAGCCAAGACTCTTCATAGCCTTTTCGACGATAGCATCATTCCTGTCAAGTACAAAATTGTTCTCCTCCGTGGTATTCAGTCTCCGTATTGCTCTAAAGGTGCCCTCCGCTTCTCCCATGGCATCTGCCACTTTTCTTAAATCATCCGTCATGACAGCCACGGTGTAACTGCTTACTGAATTTGTAAAATTTTTGTCAATATTTTCATAGCTGAGGATAACAAGATTATCACGGCTAAATCCAAAAGAAGAACCGCGGCTTCCCAAAACACCCAGTACTCTGTATGGAAGATCATTGATACGAACGATCGAATTAACTGCGCGGTCGACATTATCATGAAATAGCCTGGTTGCCACGTCATGACCAAGAAGACAGGCATTTCTCGCACTCTGCACATCGCCGGAGTTCATATTTCTTCCGGCAGAAAGTGTAAATCCATTTAGTAAAAGATAATTTTCATCAGCGCCGATCATTAATACATTCGGCGAGGTTTTTTTTGTATCATAAGAAACGATAGTATTCCTGTTTACAAAAACAGATACACCGGTGGTTGCAGGAAATGAATAGTAT
>DASXOT010000432.1:0-2641 GCA_036494065.1 Chitinophagaceae bacterium | reverse complement strand
CAGGGATTGATCCTGGATGAAGCAAACTGATGAAACAATAATGGTTCAACCTTTTGAGTAAGATCTTTAAAATTAAAATCACGGACAATCCCTATCACCGTAGGGTCTTTGACACTAAAGTTCCCATATCCTGCCAAATGCTGACCAATACTATTTTCTTTTGTCCATCCAAGTTCGTTCATCGTTGCCTCATTAATGATGACAGCATTAACCGTATCTGAAGCAATTGAAGGATTGAAATTTCTTCCTGCCAACAAATGCATATCTAATGTTGGTATAAAATCCGGGTCAATATAAAACTGCGAGATGTTTATTGATTTTCCTTTGTACTCAAACCCGGTAAAATTCATTCCCTCCCTTTCGCCTAATCCATTGTCTGAGCTGCAGGACCGAACTATTTGAGGATACGCGGAAAGCTCATGCTTTAGTACTGGGAAAATCTTTGGTGTATTTGCCACGCCTAATGCCTTGATCTGAACTACATTCTCTTTTTCAAAACCGGGGCTTCTGGATTGCATATAAGATAACTGCTGCATAATAATTATAGCAGAGATGATCAGCCCCGCAGAAAGCACAAACTGAAAAGTCACCAATGCTTTCGTAAAAAAATTGGCACCTCCCAATTTTATTTTCGACTTTAATACTTGCACTGCATTAAAACCCGACAATATCAAAGCTGGGTAACCTCCTGCAATCAAGCTAACGACCAGCACTAAGCCAATGATCAACGCCGGTAATTGCGGTATTTGTGTGAAAGAGAAACTAAGTTCCCTTCCCGATAAATGATTGAAGGAAGGTAAAAGTATATTCGCAAGCAAGAGACCAACCGAGGTAGAAAGGATGGTGAAGATTATTGATTCAGTCAGAAATTGAATGACCAAAGCTTTTCTGGTTCCACCTATAACCTTGCGCACGCCTACTTCTTTTGCCCGGTTTACTGATCGGCCAATGGAAAGTGTAGTAAAATTGATACATGCTATGAGCAAAACGCCGGCTGCAATACTTAACAGAATCCATATCATTTTTGCATTGAGGGGCGAAACCTTAAGGCCTACTAATTCCGGGTTTGTGTGCATATCCCCCAGTGCCTCGAGGTCATATCCGCCCACCGAACTTGACGATTTGGGAAAATGGCTTTGCTTAAAATCGGCAAGCAATTTATTGTTACTGGAGAGGGTGCTTCCGTGCTTTAATTGAATGAAGGTCACAAATGAATTCATGCCCCAATTACCGTCATCCATTTTGCCTTCCAAAGTGTTTGCCAGGCATCCAAAATTAACAAGCATGCTAAACTGAAATGAGGAATTAGCTGGAGGATTATCTGTAATGGCTGTCACTACAAAAGTTTCAAATACATTCTCAATTTTTACCTGGACTGTCCGGCCAATTGCATTTGCTTTGCCAAATATTCTTTTAGCGGTTTCTTCGGTTAACGTCATGCTGTGCAAATCACTAATCGCTTCACGTGGACTTCCGTATTTAAACTTGAACGAAAAAACTTTGAAGAATGAGGGATCCGCGTAAGCAATATTTTCCCGTCTCCCCTCATTATTCACTTTTATGAATGTTTCGTATGGCTGAACATATCTGACATCCTGTTCAACCCCCGGCAACTCCTGCTTCATCGCCGGTCCCAGTGGCATCGGGGTAAATATGTATCCTCCAATGGCTTTTGGGTTTGGTTTTCCATCACCTCCCATAACAAGGTAGGTGTCAGCCGAATTTTTATGTAAGTGATCAAAAGTAAATTCATTGATGGCATACAAGCTAAATAAAATGAAGCAGGCAATACCAACAGACAATCCAAATATATTTATGAAAGCAAGAGTCTTTTGCCTTGTTATGTTGCGAAGAGCAATTTTGAAATAATTTTTGAACATAAAGTTTGATTTTTTAAGGTTGGCTATTTTTATCAGTAACATCCGGGCTTTAAACCATCATTTTCTGTTGTTAGATCCAGATTCTACAAACTGTTTTGTGCCCTCAATAATGTGCCATTATCTAACCAACTGGCTATCCATAAATTACAAAGGAAAGATATACGAGGATGTTCGTTATCGATACAATGACTGACTCATTTCAGAACAATCAAATAAGTTATTACAGTTCGCATGAGGTCTTTTAGCTGGAAGCAGGAAGCCGCGACTCTGGGACCAAAGGTGCAATATTCAGTTCTTAAATTTCTGTAAACTAATGGCCCTTTAAGAAAGAGCCATTAATTAATGTTTCAACTTTAAGTCGGGAGGACAGGATTCGATTTTCCTTCCTAATTAATTATATTTCAATGTCTGTAAGAGCTAACGATATCAGTGCTCACCGTTTAACTCACTGCCGATAAGACGGCGATGAAGTTAGCAAGATTTGGAGTTCTGCATCTCCATATTTTGCACTTTTTATTAACCTATTCCGTTCTCAAACTCTTCACAGGATTAGCGATTGCTGCCTTTATTGCCTGGAAGCTGATTGTAAAAGCAGCTATAATAATAACCAACCCACCTGCGGCTCCAAACATCCACCAGCTCATATTTATTTTATAAGCATAGTTATTTAGCCAGCTATGCATTGCCCACCATGCTACGGGTGACGCTATAAAAATAGCAATACAAACGAGGCTTAGAAAATCAACAGACAATAATTGAAT
>DASXOT010000431.1:0-5390 GCA_036494065.1 Chitinophagaceae bacterium | reverse complement strand
CGACTGATAACTAATCTATCCTAAAATTTAACTTGCGGACAATTCTTCGTAAGCCGCCTGCAAAGGTCGCTGCAAACCATCTCCTTTCCATTGCGTATCGAAAGGCAACGTTGTTGTTTTCATTACTTCGTCTTTTGATTTGCCGGCTTTAATTTCGCCTGCAACGAAATCCAGCATTTTACTGAGGTATTCTGAAAACGCTTTCAAATCATCCTTTGATCCGGTCACTTCATAGCCATCGCCGGCATGACCGTAAATGAAAATAGTATCATCGCTATAATGGTTCGAAGCTTTGCCGAGTGCAACGATCCAATTCTTCATACTTGCTCCCGCGCTTCTGTCAACAAATGGATGCCTGCGATTAAACATCAGGTCGCCCATGTGTACTATATTGGCATGCTGAAAATGAATAATGGCATCTCCATCCGTATGCCCGGTACCATGATAATACAGACAAATATTTTCTTTGCCAATTTTTTCACACCAGGTATCTGTAAATGTTTTGTCGGGATATAATTGCTTGTCCTCAATCTTCTGGGCGATGGCAACATTCTTTTGATTCTTTAGTGAATTTTCATGGGCAAGCACTCCTTCAACAATACCCTTAAATGAAATATTCCCGGCGGTATGATCCTGGTGATGGTGTGTGTTGATCAGCAGTTTGAAAGGCTTATCGCTTCTTTTCTTTAATTCGTCAATCAGGTGTTGAGATTGTTCCGGAAACTCCGCATCCACTACTACTATTCCTTTTTTGGAAAGCATAAATGCAATCGTGCCACCTTTCTCAGTAAACACCCCGATATCGTTTCGAAGCATTTTTATTTTCCACGGATCATCCAACAAAGAAGCGAAGATTTTTTGTTGTGCCAACGTAAGCGCTCCAATTGTAAGAGCAGAAGATTGAATAAAGTTTCGACGATTCATATAAAGGAGTTTTAGGTCTGTAGTTCAGAGATGGTCATCGGTCGTCCGTCGACACTACGCAGTTACGGACATAGACCATTTCTTACTGTGGACTATGTACCGACTACGACTGACGGCTGACGACTCACGGCTCAATACTCTAATTTACGTAAACTCGGCGCCTTGAACCATGTTATTACTACAACCAGCAAAGTCATACAACCTCCAAAGACCACCGACGGAACATTTCCCAGCAGTTGAGCTGCGAGACCACTTTCGAATTGCCCTAACTCATTGCTGGAATTGATGAACATGCTATTGACGCTCATTACTCTTCCGCGCATGTTATCCGGTGTTTTTAGCTGCATGATGGTCCCTCGCACAACCACACTAACTCCATCGAGCATTCCACTAACCATCAACGCCAGGAAAGACACCAAATAAAGCTTTGACAGACCAAAAAGGATGATGCACATTCCAAAGCCTGCAACTACCATTAGCAAAGCTCTGCCTTGTTTTTTCTGTAAAGGCGAAATAGTCAATATTGTTACGATACAGATAGAGCCAATATCCGAGGCGGCATTGAGCCAGCCGTAACCAATAGCGCCAACGTGCAGAATTGTCCTGGCATAAACCGGCACCATTGCTACAGCGCCACCAAACAACACAGCAAAAAGATCAAGTGAAATAGCGCCAAATAACTCCTTTGTCCTGAAAACAAATCGTAAACCCTCTTTCACACTTTCCCAGGTTCGTTGTTCTCCCCGTTCATTTAACGGTGGTTTTGGCTTAATGCGGGACATTAGAATGAACGCAATTAAGATCAAACCACAAATAACTCCGAGGGTTCCCGTAACGCCAAGATAAGCTATCAGCAAACCTCCTAAAGCATGACCACAAACAGAAGCCGTGAGCCAGGTGCCCTGGTTCCAGGTGGTGGCATTCTGCAAAATATTTCGCGGGACAATATGAGCTAGCATCACATTGAATACTGGTCCGGTAAAGGCACGAATGATCCCTGTACAGAAAATGACACAGTAAATACAGAGGGCGATCCAGTGATTATTTAAATGGCCCTTCGAATAGTTGGATGATAGGAAAAATAATATGACAGCAGCGAAAAGATACAATAACACTCCCCTTAGTAGCATCCATCTTTTTTCGCTGATATCGATCACATGTCCGGCATAGAGCGCGAAAGAAACCGCTGGGATCACTTCAGACAAACCCACGAGGCCAATTGCAAAAGCGGTATTGGTCAACTGGTAAATCCACCAGCCAACAAGTGTCGTCATCATTCTAAGTGCCATGATGAAGACAAACCGTCCAAACAATAAATTCCTGAATTCTATAATCCGGATCGCTGCGAAAGGAGATAGAGGAACCCGATTTTCTAAATTTGTCATGAATTGAAACCGAAAATTAAGCAGTTATTATAAAGCCTGATCTGCACAAAAGCAAATACAAAATTAATAGTTCTAGGGAAGCGCTAAATAATACTGGCCCGGCTCATAATCTTTTTCCAGCGCGTCCGTAATTATTTTCAAGTGTTTTTCATTTCCGAGGAAATCGGCATTGGATGCATCTACAAAAATCGTCTTCACATTGTGTTGCTTTATATAGTGAGTGTAAGTTTCCTGGATGCTAAACAAATACTGGTCCGGAATGTTTTGCTCATACGAGCGGTTCCGTTTCCGGATATTGGTTTGCAATTTTGAAACGGGAGCATGGAGGTAAACTAAAATATCAGGCTGAATGAGCTGCTGGTTGATAATTTCAAAAAGACGCTGATATAATCGAAACTCATCATCAGGTAACGTGACCTTGGCAAATAAAAGACATTTGGTAAATAGATAGTCGGAAATACTGATATTTTGGAAAAGGTCTTTTTGTTGTATTAGCTCTTTTAGTTGCTTGAATCGCTCCGCCATGAAAAACAATTCAAGAGGAAATGCATATTGCTGCGGGCTTTCATAAAATTTTGCCAGGAAGGGGTTGTCGGCAAATTCTTCCAATATCAATCTTGCATTATAATGACGTGAAAGCAAGTGAGCCAATGTTGTTTTACCTGCACCTATGTTTCCCTCGATCGTAATAAAATGATAATTCATCTTTCCCGGTTATTGATCATGGTTAGCGAGCTTCATCCCCGCACACAAAATAAATTAAATGCAGTAATATAAATTTTAGAAACCCAAACTGTGGAAAATTGGTGGATGGATATCGATCTACTTATTATATTTTTTAACATCCAATTTGTCGGTGCATTCACTTAAGAGCTGTAAAATTGATTTTTTGAGCACCGGGTGTTCAACATTCCCGGCTATTTCGGCCAACGGCGCTAAAACAAAACGACGATTCTGTATTTCAGGATGGGGGATCATCAATGAGGGCTCACTATATTTCTCATCGTTATATAATAGAATATCGATGTCGATAATGCGAGGGCCATACCGCTCCTTTCGTTCACGACCCATGATCTTTTCTATTCCCAATATCTCATTCATCAGCCCTTTTGCCGGCAGTTGAGTATTGAGTCCTATCGCCTGGTTAAGAAATGACGGCTGATCCGTCTTACCCCAGGCTGCTGTTTCGTATAAGGAAGACATTCGAACAATTTTCCCACATTTTTGCTCAAGTAATTTCCTGGCAACTTCCAGGTTTCCTGGCCGGTCACCTACATTTCCCCCCAATAGCAAGTACGATCTATTCATAAGCATCAAACCTACAGGAAAAACTTAAAAGGTTAAACTGTTGGACCTTCTCAGGTTATTATCCTTTATGACCACTGTGGAATATCTTTATTTTTGAAAACTCAAATACTTCTGTATGAAAAGCTTTTTCAAAATATTTTTTGCATCTCTACTGTCCCTCATCATTTTTACGTTGATCGTTTTCTTTTTGTTACTCGGCTGGGTGGCTGGAATCACTGCAAAATCGAGTCCTAACGTCGAAGCTAAATCTGTACTCGTGTTGGATCTTTCTCAAAATTTTAAAGAACAGTTCGTAGAAAGTCCTTTGTCCGCACTCAGCAGTAATGACGAAATAGACGTCCCCGGCTTGTATGACGTGGTAAGATTGATCCAGAAAGCCAGGGAGGATAAGAACATCAGCGGCATTTATATCGTCGCTAACTCAAATCCAAATGGTTTTGCCAGCAGCGAGGAATTGAGGAATGCCCTGATCGATTTCAAAAAAAGCAAAAAGTTTATTATCTCGTATGGCGATGTTATTTCTCAAAAGGCTTATGGTGTCGCCAGTGTTGCAGATCAAATCTATCTTAATCCCGCCGGGATGTTGGAATGGGTCGGTTTCAATGTTGACTATGTCTTTTTAAAAGGGGCGCTGGACAAGCTGGAAATTGAACCGCAAATATTTTATGCAGGTAAGTTTAAAAGTGCCACTGAACCATTCAGAACGGATAGAATGACTCCTGAAAATAAATTGCAAACAACCGAGTGGCTCGGCAATCTTTACAAATATTTTTTAAAGGATGTATCAATGTCGAGAAATATCGATACATCTACCCTTTTCAACCTGGCCAACGATGCAAAAATTCAAACTACAAAAGATGCACTGGATAATAAATTGGTCGATGGCCTTAAGTACGATGACCAGGTGAAAGACGAGATAAAAAACAAATTGGGATTGGGAAAGTATGATAAGATAAATTTCATATCCATTAACAAATATGCGAAGGCAGGTTCTTTTAAAAAACACGGCGAGGATGGTATTGCGTTGATCTATGCCGAAGGCGACATTATTGATGGAAGCACGGACCAGCGAGGTGTTATTGCAAGCGAGAATTATATGAAGCTAATCCGTAAGGCTCGCCTCGACCGGTCCATCAAAGCCATTGTGTTGAGGGTAAATAGTGGAGGTGGCAGTGCGCTGGCCAGTGACAATATATGGAGAGAGCTCTCATTGGCACGCCAGGAGAAACCTGTTGTAGTAAGTTTTGGTGATGTAGCGGCATCAGGAGGTTATTATATGTCGTGTGCGGCTGACAGTATTTTCGCCGAACCCAATACTATTACCGGTTCGATCGGAGTTTTTGGAATTATCCCAAACCTGGAAAGCTTTTTTAAAAATAAGCTAGGCGTCACCTTCGATGGAGTAAAAACTGCGCAGCATGCAGATGCAGGTGTTTTTCATCCATTATCCGACAATGAAAAGCAAATGATTCAAAAGAGTGTAGAGATGACGTATCGCCAATTTAAAGAACGCGTTGCAGATGGAAGAAAAAAAGATACGGCGTTTATTGAAAGCATTGCGCAGGGAAGAGTATGGAGCGGTAATGATGCTATCGGGATTGGCTTGATCGATCATTTCGGCGGCCTACAGGAAGCCGTTGATTGTGCAGCGCGTCTTGCCAAAACAAACGACTATCGCCTACGGGAATTTCCGGAGCCACAAAACATATTGGATCGGATATTTCATACTTCATCCAGTGATCTCTCATCAAAAATGGAGAAAGAGATGGGTGA
>DASXOT010000430.1:0-5480 GCA_036494065.1 Chitinophagaceae bacterium | reverse complement strand
GGATATAGTTCCCTGAAACATTTTTACTGCATTAAGCGTTGTGCAATGGTTTTAGAAGGCCATGCCGCAGTTTTTTATTCTTGTGCCAATGAACCTTTATTTCTTATATGCTTTTAGACGCTTTACTCCAGATGTGTTTCTTACACTCTGTTTGTCCATAATTGTTATACTGGCCATCAATAAATTGAGGACAAGGAACAAGAAGTGAATGAGAATATGATGTTTATTGGAATGGCTTAAATCAAAAGATTGGTTCGTGCCCAAGTAGATTTTTATGGCGAAATAGCGACTGGGCTTAATCTGCGATTATAATGTGAGATCATCTACGTGGATGTTGTGTTCCCCGTTTCTTAGATTTAATAAAAAAAAGGAAGCGGGGCCCATTTCAAGACACAGCAAATCTCCTTCGTTGATACTTTCGAAATCATGCCTGCTGATTTCTATCTGCTGATTATTCGATAAGGGTATAGTTATATAGTACCTGTTAAATAATGTCATTGCTGTTTTTTTAGGCCGGTAAAAAATGGCCATCTTTTTACATTTTTTAATATCCAGGACAAGCGGATGAATTGACTTGGAATAATAGATAGCTAAAAAAATGGTTGAAAGCACCAACAAAAACAGCGAGAAATAAGGCGCCACCTGCCAATATAAAATCTTTCTTTGTTCACTGATCTCTGAATATATTCTGCGGTGAAAATCACTTGAGGCCCCTGGCCCTCGTAAAAGGAAATAAATTCCTATTGCGATTAAAACAGAATAACCAGGGACATAAATTCTCAGGTCCTTTCGAATCTTGTTCTTCATTGCCCTGATCTCACCAGCGGCCAGGTCATCCATCTTTGTGTAAGAAATGCTATCGAATATAAGTTGCTGTTTCACCTGGTTAATCTTGTCTTTTGCCAAACAAAATTTTTTCAAAAAAGAACCAATTCATAAAGAAGAGAATGAACAGGACGAGTACTATGCTACCCGTGTACAAAATCATTTTTCCATGTTTCCTGCTTTGTTCATTGAAAAGATGGGTTTTGTCCTTTCGTTTTGCATGGATAATTATTGAACCAATACACATTCCGGGCAAACCACAAAGCAGGCAGGAAATATATCCAACAACTAACCACGCGCCTGGTCCTTTACCGGATTCTGTGGAAATAGATTGCTTGTGTACGGGATCCACATCATTAAATTTTGACGATTCTGTTATCAGTCAGGTCTCCCAAATCTGCTACTTACGATCAGCTCTTTGCTACCTGCTGCATAACGGTAAAACCCTTCACCGGTTTTTATGCCTAGCTTACCAGCAGTAACCATATTTGCGAGTAGGGGACAAGGAGCATATTTAGGATTTTTAAAGCCATCATACATCACATTCAAAATGGAGTGGCAAACATCCAGGCCTATGAAATCCGCAAGCTGCAAAGGCCCCATTGGGTGAGCCATCCCTAATTTCATTACCTCGTCAATTTCATTAACGCCTGCCACGCCTTCGTATAAACTGTAGATAGCCTCATTGATCATCGGCATCAAAATGCGGTTGGCAATAAATCCGGGGTAATCATTGACTACACATGGGATCTTCTCCAATTTCGCGGTAAGCCCGACAATTTTTTGTGTTACTTCTTTTGTTGTCGCATAGCCATTAATAATCTCGACCAGTTTCATTACAGGAACAGGGTTCATGAAATGCATGCCGATTACTTTTTCGGGTCTCTTTGTTACTGCTGCGATCCGCGTGATGGATATAGAAGAGGTATTGGTTGCGAGAATACAATTTGCCGGTGAAGCTTCATCCATTTCCCTAAATAGTTTCAGTTTTATATCCACATTTTCCGTTGCGGCTTCCACTACTACATCTGCATTTTGAACACCTTCCTGTAGTGAGGTATTAGATTTGATATTTAATAATATTTCTTCTTTTTGCTCCGGGCGAATGATTTCCTTCGCAATTTGCCTGTCGAGATTTTTACTGATGGTGTGAATGGCTTTTTTTAATTGTTCTTCCGAGACATCGACAAGATTAACTTTGAATTCATGTTGAGCAAATACATGCGCAATGCCATTACCCATTGTGCCTGCACCGATAACAGAAAGAATCATGATTCCGGATTTAAAAAGATTATAATGAAAATTTTGCGCAAGCTAATCGAAAAAGAACGTTATGCAAAGTAATTGGCGAAGCAGAATTCTTGTCACATTCACCATTCACAAGCTTTGGCAAAATCACTAATCTTTATTTTTGAAATCTCCTCGTTTCCAGGCCTGGATAAAATCGGCCCATGCGGCGGGATTGAAAAGGTTCATGGGAGGCGTCTGGCCAGCATAGCTGGCTTTATTGGCAATATTGCGGAATTGAAGTTGAGTAGCTTCGTTTGCATCCCCGGGAACAGATCGAAGGAGCATTCTGCGTTTGGCCGCATCATTATTTTTTCGCGCCACTTCAATATTGTCATCATTGACTTTGGCATTTACAAAATCTCTTGCAAATTGTTCCGGTGTCGGGCGGACTCGAATGATAGTCGATGATAAATATACCGTGTCCTCCACCATTAGTTGTACGATGCTATACTGCGTGCCTTCCAAATTTCTAGGGACAGTGATTTCTTTCGGTTTATAGGTGACGTGGGTAAAATCGATAACATCGCCTTTCAGGGCAACAATGGAAAATACACCCTGGTCGTTTGTGATGGTGCAACGATTCTGACCCTTTACACAAACCGTTACTGCAGGAATTCCAATCAGGCTATCCGAAGTCATCACAATTCCATATAATTCTACAACAGAATCACGGGCATTTTCGAATTGAGCTTTAGCAGAAGTTGGTATTATGAAAAAAGCAATTCCAAAATATATTAGGATCTTTTTCATTTCGCCTCAAAATAAAGACAAGTTGTTTAAATCGAAAAACAAATAACACGATTGATGGTTACCTTTGCGCTGAAAGATGTTTTTTTATAACCATTTTAACGAACGCTAAAAGCCATCATTCAAAAAACTACAAAAATCAGACCCCAGATGACGACTGATGACATATTAAGAGCATTGAGTCATGTACAGGAACCTGACCTGGGAAAGGATATAGTCTCCCTGGGCATGGTAAAGGATATTTCAATTGATGGAAACTACATTTCTTTTACTGTTGTGCTCACCACACCCGCCTGTCCTTTAAAGGATATGATCAAAAATGACTGTATTCAATCCATTAAAACGCTCGTCAACCCGGCTGCAATCATAAACGTAAAATTCATCTCAAACACTACCACAAAACGGTTGGATGCAGGTGCGGTGTTGCCAAAGGTGAAAAATATTATTGCCGTTGTAAGTGGCAAAGGTGGTGTGGGCAAGAGTACCGTTGCTGCGAACCTCGCCCTGGCATTATCTCAAAGCGGAGCAAAAACGGGTTTGATGGATGCAGACATCTACGGTCCAAGCGTGCCCATTATGTTTGGCGTCAGAGGTGACCGGCCCATGATGATCGAGATCGATGGAAAAGGTATGATTGCCCCCCTCGAGCGATATGGAATAAAGTTGATAAGTATTGGATTACTCGTCGATGAAAAAAATGCGGTGGTATGGCGGGGACCAATGGCAAGCAGCGCCATCCGACAGTTTGTGACTGACGTGTACTGGGATGAGCTTGATTACCTGGTGATCGATATGCCTCCGGGCACAGGAGATATTCATTTAACATTAGTTCAAACCGTGCCTGTAACGGGTGCAGTGATCGTAACAACTCCCCAGGACGTAGCACTTGCCGATGCAAAAAAAGCCATTGCCATGTTTGGACAAGCGCAGGTAAATGTGCCGGTCATCGGCCTGGTGGAAAACATGAGTTATTTTACGCCAGCCGAATTACCGGGTCACAAGTACTATATTTTTGGAAAGGACGGCGGTAAAAATCTTGCTGATGAATATGATATTCCTTTTCTCGGCCAGGTGCCCCTTGTACAAAGTATTCGGGAAGGTGGTGACGAAGGCATTCCCGTGATGATGAGTGATGATGAGATCAGTAAAAAGGCTTTCCAGGATTTTGCCGACAACGTTGTACGCAGCATCTCCATGCGAAATGCAAATCTTAGTTCCGAAAAGGTAGTTGAAGTAATCGATTAATACGGAGCGTTCAATGTTTTTATCTATTTCACGTATTCGCCATTCACCACTCTAATCCCTGCAAAATTTTAGCGTTATGTATAACTATCCTCATTATAAAGAACACGACAGGAAAAAGCTGCTCCAATTCATGCTCGATCATCCTTTCATAACACTCATCGGATGTGATAATGCGAGGCGGATTGAAGCCACACAAATTCCCGTCCTGGTTGAAGAAAGAGAAGGCAAAGTTTTTATTTCGGGACACATTGCAAGAAAATCGGATCACCACAAAGTATTTGAAGAAAACCCCAGTGTCCTGGCCTTGTTCACCGGCGCTCACACCTATGTAAGTGGTAGCTGGTACACTGGCAATCCCCAACAGGCATCGACCTGGAATTATATTTCCATTCACGCAAGAGGGCAGATAAAGTTTTTAGACGAAAGTTTTCTAATTGAGTTGCTGAGAAAATTGTCGCTTCATTTTGAAAAAAATAATACGGATTCATCTACTGTCTATGATAATCTTCCCGCTGACTACAGGGAGAAATTAATCAAGGCCATTCTCGCCTTCGAAATCGAAGTGACGGAAATGGAGAATGTATATAAGTTGAGCCAGAATCGCGATGAGAAAAGCTATGATAATATTGTTGTTCAATTAAAACAACAAGAAGGCGATGCAAAAGAAATCGGGGAATTAATGGAAAAGAGAAAATCAACTGTATTTCCACCATAAAACAAGTGTATGAACTTATCGCTTGAAGGAAAAAATGCGATCATTTGCGGCAGTACGCGCGGAATTGGTCATGCTATTGCAGAAGAGTTGGCTTTATTGGGCTGCAAGTGCACTTTGCTTGCGAGAAATAAAGAATTACTGCAAAAAGTGATTAAAGAATTACCAGCGAGCAAGGGACAATCGCATGATTATCTTGTTGCTGATTTAAGCCAGCCTGATGGCTTAAAGGAACTCATTGAGTCGCATGTACAAAACGAACCGGTACACATCCTGGTAAACAATACCGGTGGACCGCCAGCCGGACAAATCATCGAAGCGGAAGAAGAAGATTTTATTAAAGCATTCAACCAACATTTGATCTGCAATCATATCCTGACAAAAGCTGTTGTTCCTTCAATGAAAAAAGAAGGATATGGACGCATCATCAATATCATTTCTACGTCCGTAAAAATTCCAATTAATAACCTCGGTGTTTCGAATACAATCCGGGGAGCCGTAGCATCCTGGGCTAAGACCATGTCAAATGAATTGGGATCATTCAATATAACAGTTAACAATCTTTTACCGGGAAATATAACAACGCAACGGCTATCATCGCTGATTGAAACAAATGCCAAAAAAGGAAATGCAACCATAGAAGATGTTGAACGGAGAATGA
>DASXOT010000429.1:0-11033 GCA_036494065.1 Chitinophagaceae bacterium | reverse complement strand
AGCCCGTTGCGGGTTCTTAATTGTTATCCTGGCAAATCTTTTCTACTTCCGTTTTTGACACCGTTGGTAATTTATTATTTCTTAGCCTGGCTACCACTAGCTCCGCTGTCTTTATTGCCTGCTTTTCGGTGGCAAATTCTTTTTTTTGAGCAATAGCCGGAATGTATTCCTGGTGAATAATCAGCTTGCCATTCATGACAATATCATATCCCCACCCCGGACCAGAATGAAAGGTTTTGTAATCAATGTTACTCTTGTTTTCAGCTTTCGGCTTATATACGAACGGGATAATAGCGGCGATGATCACGCACACCGCTATAACGATGATATTATGTCTAGTTATCGTTCGCATTTACTGCATCGTTAGGATGCCATTCATAACAGTTGTCGAATGACAGCGAGCCGCTCATGCCGGTCAGCACAAAACCGCGATCACTTAATGTAAAGGCCACGGCGCCTTCACGTGCAGTACCTTCAAAACCTGTTTTTTCAAGCCATGTATCATTGGCAGGATTATACTCCCAGGTTCTTGCGATGAGCGAGCCGTTCTGGCCAGTTGCTAAATATGCAAAATTTCCCATCACAAACGCTACCGCATTGTAACGGGGTATATTGGCATAAAGATCGTCATAAGTATCAGTACTCACATTTGTCAACTGCCTTTTTTCTGTCCACTGGTCTCCTGATGGATCATACATCCATAGATCATCCAGCGCTGTTCCATTGTTATTACCCGAGATAATATATGCCTTGTTGTTCATTACAAACACCGCTGCTGCCGAACGTTTTGTTCCACCAATACTTGCTTTTTGAGTCCAGGTGTCCGTGGAAGGATCGTATTGCCAAAGATCTTTTAAATAATTGCCATCAAAACCACAGGAAATATAACCCTCATTACTTATTGCAAAACCTACCGCATCATATCTGCCACTCCCTGCAAAATTCGCCTTTTGAGTCCAGACATTGGAAGCCTGGTCATATTCCCAAAAATCATTTAGATAATTGTTCCCATCAAATCCGGTTCCTACATATCCTTTTGCTCCGATCGAGAAAGCTACTGCAGAATTTCTTTCAATGCCAGGAAGATCGGCCTTTTGTGCCCAAAATTGACGTGCGATACTATATTCCCAAAGATCCTTATAGCGATCACGGTCAGTGGAACCTGTTGATAAATAGGCAAAATCGCCGATCACAAACGTGACGGCTTCGCCCCTTGCGTTGCCATCGAAGTCGGAGCTTCGCGCCCAGTTCCCAATTATAGTTGTCGTATCGGAATGTTTTACGCAACCTTGGGTAATAAAGAATGAAATAGCAATCAAAGAACCTCCCAACAGATAGGCCTGCATTTTTCTCATAACGAATTTTTGATAAAAATATCGGCAACATATCAGAAGATGGTCTTAAAATAGACTAACCTGCACATTATATAGACGAAACTGAGTTCTGACACTATATCTAATTTTTTGACCGGTCAAGGGCAAATTACGCAAATAACCAAAACCGGGTTGTCGATCTCAAATGCTTATTCGCCGATTAATAAAGCCCGTTAATATACTATAACACTTTGGCTTTGGTGTGTGCAGATAAATTGCGTTCCGGATAAGAATAATATACATTATGCGGGGAAAAATTGGCGGCTGCCTGGCCACTACCATTATCATGGTGATCTTGCTTCAATCATGCTATCGAAATGATATTGGATTTGGAAACCTCCCTAATAATAATTACACCAATATTGTCTTTACAGATACGGTGTCTCCGAATATTTCTACAATTGTTCTGGATTCATTTTCCACTAACTCAACTACGGCTTTTGTGCTGGGTAAGTACAAAGATCCTTACCTGGGAATTATTACTGCAAAGCCATTTTTTCAAATGACGATTCCAGCAGAAATTGTCGATATTCCTGTTACCGCAAAGTATGATTCTGCTTGTTTTGTAATTCATCCCAATAAATACTATTATGGCGACACCAGCATTGCACAGACCATTTTTGTCAATGAATTGGCCGACCCTATAAATTATACTTACAATACCAGCTTGTACAATACCACCAATTTTAACGTGAAGCCGACGCCGTTGGCGAGCCGGGTTTTAAGAATCCGCCCTAACGCAGATGATTCCATCCTGATAAGAATGGATGATGCTAAAGGCAATGAATTATTTACAAAACTTGTACAAAAAGCGGATGATGTAACCGACGATGCAAATTTTCAGAACTATTTTAAAGGCGTGTCACTTTCATTCGGCGATAATGATACAACAGCCGTATATGGTCTTTCCAATGCCGCCAACGATGTAAGCATGCGCATTTTTTATCACCTTACTACTCCATTTTTTGAGAGCCAGGCTATTGATTTTAGGTTAATAGCAAACACGTTTTCTTACAATCAAATTCTTAGTGATCGGACGGGGACATCATTGGCAAACGCAACGGGACCAGGCTTAAAAGAATTTCCTTCATCGCAAACTAATAATTTGGCTTTTACTCAATACGGGGCGGGCGTTTTAATGAAAGTAACGTTCCCATCGCTAAAAGGAATTATTTCAACTGATAAGATCGTGGAGTTGCAAAAAGCCGAACTGGTTATAAAACCAATTGGAGGAAGCTATGACATCAATAAATTCAAACTTCCCGATGACTTATCCCTGATGCAAACAGATGCTACCAATTTACTCGGGGCAGTTGTGGTAAATAATGTTCCACCGGTGACTGATGAAACATTTGGGTTGAACACCTATTACAAGTTTGACATTACGTCCTTTGTCAACACGTTGTTGACTACAGACGGCAACCAGGATGAAGGATTTTTTGTGATTCAGAATAGTTCTTCGCCAAATGTCACGAGGGCAGTGATGGGAGATAGTAAACAGCCATTATACAATACACAACTTCTGATTACGGTAGTTGTTATCAACCAATAAAAATGAATCAGCCAAAGATGGCCATACGATTAGCTTTTTTGATAGTATCGGGCTTTGCGTCTTCGGTTGCTCTTTGCCAAAACATGAACAGCCCTTACTCGATATATGGAATCGGTGATATCGATCATAGGGTCTACAATAGGACCAGCGGTATGGCCGGTACTGGCATGGCCACCAAAGCTTCTTTTGACCTGGTTAATAATAATCCTGCTGCTATTGCCGGTTTGCCACGCAGCTTTCTACTGCTAAGTGCTGCAGCGGTTGGAAAAACGGTACAATACGCAGGAACGGGAGTTGACGCATCTAACCGCAACAATCGCGACCTATGGATAAAGGGAATTACGTTAGGTATAAAAATTAATAAGTTTTGGGCCAGTAGCATCGGCTTCAAACAATTTAGCAATGTGAATTATAATTTCACGGGTACAAAAGGCGTAGTTGGTGATAACGACACCTACTCAGCTCAATATACGGGTGATGGAGGTTTGAATGATTATTACTGGACCAATGCAGTGTCATTGGGAAAACATTTTTCTGTTGGTGTGAAATCTTCGATCATCGCGGGTGGCATTAATCAAACCGAAACCATCGTAAACACGGTATCGAGTAGCACAATACAGACCAAGCAACTGGATTATTATGGTGATCCACGGTTTGAGTACGGCGCGATTTACTCTACTCCCATTAATAAAAATTGGGGCCTGTCGCTGGGTGGAAAATTCATCAATAAAACGAAACTGAATTCTGAAAGAACGCTCAACGTAATGGAAAATTCCACTGTGCTGGTGAATGATGAATTTATTGAAAATAATCATTTCTTTCTTCCTAAGACATACAGTGCGGGTATTACGCTTGTACATAAGAACAGAACAACTTTTGCAGCCGACTACACTTTCGAGAACTGGTCGCCTTTAAACATTTTCGGAAACGGATGGAGTTTGGTAAACAGTAATAAAGTGTCAGCGGGGGTAGAAATTGCTAAAAACGTTCAAATGTTCGGACAGACGGTCCAAAAAAGCTACTTACAGTTTGGAGGATTTTATACGAATTCGTATTTGGATGTCAACAATACTTTAGTAAATGAGTTTGGAATAACAGCAGGCATGGGCGGTGCTATTAGTAAGAATCTTCTGTATTCAGTTTCCGCCGAAGGCGGTAAAAGAGGAACAACCGTGAATGGTTTGATCCGGGAAGGCTTTTTCCAACTCACATTCGCACTTACTTATCGCGACATCCTTATCAGCCAAAAGAGAGGAAAATATGATTAGAAATCTTGCTTAATACAATAAACTCAGTTCTTATCCTTTACTTCCTTTTCTAAGGAGGTTTAGTTCGGGAAAACAAAAAGCGTTGGCCTTACGGGGTCAGCGCTTTATCTTTCAGTGAAGAAAGAACTCCTTTACTGAACGACTAACTTTTGAGTAAAGACGGATTTACTACTAATGTCCCTGATCTTTACCATATATATGCCCTGTGCAGTTCCTTTTTGAAGATTGATGGTTTGAACCTGGCCTGCATATCCCACATTTATTTTTTGCATCATCACTTGCTTACCCGTTACGTCGGTTAATTCAATTGTATAATCGCCGGCCTGCAGTTTATTGAACTGAATCTTGAATCGGTTGTCATCGAGGCTGATGGGATTAGGATAAATCTGTACGTCGTTTGACAGCGAAAGATCCTGTGGGATCGTCGCAATTTCAGTTGTTTTGGGATGAGTGGAAAGGTAATTACTGTTGGCGAGATCGGAAGTCAGATAAACACCGTTCGGTGTTTTAAATTCAGAAGCTTGCCAGGATTTAGAATCTACCACGTACCAGTTCCTTGCAAAGGTTTGACTCCCTACCAGCAAATTTCCGGCATCGGTTACTACAGCGCCATTGGTAGTAAATCCTGACGGTAATCCTTTTATGGGCCCCAGCCAGGTTGCAACTTTTGAATCGACATTTATCTTAAATACATTATTACTGGCAGAAAACAAGTAAAGATTTCCGGCATCATCTGCAACAATATCGCCACCCCAACTGCTGCAACCGTTATGAATCGAAATGCCCGTATTTGAAGGGTCATCAACGAGCGTGCCCATTTGTTCAATGATCAATTTTTTACCGGCGGTGTTAAAGCGAACGAACGTCGTGGCATCATTGGTGATCGCATAGCCATAGCCATCGGGCGCAATTACCATCCGAGAAATTACTTTTGCATTGTCATTGTTCGGGTTTAATGATCCTCCAAGGGATTGATCGGTGACGTAATAAATCTTCATCGTTTTTAAATCAATATACCGAAGCTGATCAATGAACATAGGCGTGAAATAGATTCGGTTGTCCTTCTTATCATACGCAATGGCCGCAACTCCCGTGCTAAAAGGTTGAGAGGTGGAACTAACATTCAGGCCATTAAGTTCAATCTGCCTTTTCGAAGTTGCATCATAAGCGCTAAGTTTTGTGTCAAATCCATTTAGGAGAGCATCACTATAAACACCGGTTTGCAAATTAAGTTTTCGCAATACTGTCCAATTAGCTGTAGCAGGATTGATGTCAGTAATGGCGAAGGCGAAACGATCTTGTGAAAAAATGAAACTGTTGAATAAAAGAGAAAGAAATAAAATAAGAACACGGTGACGTAAATTTTTCCTCATAACCAAGTTTTGTTTAAGCACTAGGGACAATTAAATTACAAGATTTCCTGCTAAAAGAAAACAATTTTGAGATGTTTTATAGGAATATTAAAAATATAGATTCGTAATCTTACGATAGGCAATTAAATTTGCTTCTACCATCATGAAATGGCTTGTAACTATATTGTCAGGGATAGTTCTTCAATCTCAAAGCTGTAAAAAAGAAAACGGTGTACGGATGCCCTTATGCATACAGGATAAGATTGAAGCTATCCGGCAACAGCCAAGGTTTAATCCGCCGGCCGCCGTATACCGATTCTTGTTTAAAGACAAGTATGTTTTTTTATTCAGCTCTAATTGCTGCGATCAATACGATTATGTATATGACAGGGATTGCAATATAATTTGTGCGCCCAGTGGCGGAATTGCCGGCAAAGGTGATGGAAGGTGTACCAATTTTCTACAAATGGCTTCCGACAAGACGCTGATGTGGAAGGATACCCGCTAGGGATTTTTCTTTATTTCGTTCCAGTTTTTATACAAAGTTTCCTGCAACGGTCTGTCAGCTGGAATCTCATGCAAAGGCTCGCAAGCCTTAAAACATTCAAACATTTCTTTGGGAAGTGCCTGGTATAATTTAGTTCCCTTTGTTTTCCAGGTGATCATTTCATCACTTACTTTTTTTATAATTTTTGCGGGATTACCGACAACTAAACTGCGACCGGGAATCTTTTCTCCTTCTTTGACAAAACTTAATGCGCCGACAATGCATTCATCACCCAGCTCAACATTATCCATCAACACACTGTTCATCCCTACTAAACAATTTTTGCCAACTGTTGCGCCATGAATGATAGCTCCATGTCCAATATGCGCTGATTTCTTCAATAATACCGTAACTCCTGGAAACATGTGAACGATGCAATTTTCCTGGATATTACAACCGTCCTCAATAATGATTCCGCCCCAATCACCCCGCAAAGCTGCGCCTGGACCGATATAGCAATCTTTACCAATGACTACGTTGCCGGTAATGGCGGCAAGCGGATGAACGAAAGAGGATGGGTCAATAACCGGAATAAAGCCTTTAAACGAATAGAACATATTGAGTTTTTCAGGTTCAAAATTGCTTTAAAAAATTAATACAATATTTTTTGTCTGTTTGAACCGGTAAGGCGTTTTAGTTGTTTATTGCAGTAACCGGCATCAGAAAATCGACAGGGCATTATTGTTGTGATCTTTTATTGCCACCTCTTCAGTCTTGAATTGAATCAACGCAAAAAATATTGATTATGAAATATAGAAAATTGGGTAACACGGAAGAAAGCCTATCAGCGATCGGTCTCGGATGTATGGGAATGAGTTTTGCGTATGGCCCCCGCAATGACGAAGAATCCATTGCCACATTGAACCGCGCGCTTGAATTGGGTATCAATTTTTGGGATACAGCGGATATGTATGGGATTGGCCACAATGAGGAACTGATCTCAAAAGTGCTTGTACCCAATCGCGGTAAAATTTTTATTGCAACAAAATTTGGATTCCGGCAACGGGAAGGCACGACTTCTAATTTTGCGGGAACACCAGGAACCTACATTGATGCTTCACCGGCGCACATTAAAAATGCAGTCGAAAAGAGCTTGAAACGATTGAATATTGACACAATTGATTTGTACTATGCCCATCGGGTCGATCCAAATGTTCCAATCGAAGAAACAGTGGGGGCAATGGCCGAATTGGTAAAGCAAGGCAAGGTTCGTTATCTCGGTTTGTCCGAAGCGTCGGCAAAATCCATTCGAAAAGCATACGCGGTTCATCCCATCACAGCATTGCAAAGTGAATACTCGCTGATAACACGGGATGTTGAAGGGGAGATATTGGACACCGTTCGCGAGCTTGGCATTGCTTTTATTCCATACAGTCCGCTTGCGCGGGGATTGATTACCGCTACGGTGGCCGATAAAGACAAATTGCCGCAAGATGATTTCAGAAGAACATTACCAAGATTTGACAATGAACACTGGGAAAACAATAAGCAGTTGGTCGATGAATTTGCTGAGTTTGCGGAATCGAAGAATTGCACACCTGCTCAGTTAGCCCTCGCCTGGGTTCTTGCACAGGGCGATGATGTGATCCCAATTCCCGGAACAAAGCGCAGGAAATATCTCGAAGAAAACGCTGCAGCCGTAGGGATCGATTTAAATAAAGAAGAACTGCAAGAGATGGAAAATATTGTCAGCCGGCACCCAAACATTGGCAATCGTTATAGTGAGGGATCGATGAAGCTAGTCGATCATTAGAGTGCGGTGAGTTTAGAGTTCAGAGTCGGAAGTAGTTCATGGTCCATAGTCGACACTCCACAGTTGGTGATTAGCCGTATTCATTAATGACAATGACCACTGGCAAATGATCATTTTTTGCTGTGGTCCGCAACTGCGGGCTGAAGGACTCCGACGCTGAACTCCCTCATATTAACGCCTTTCCCGTTCTAAAACATGTTCCCTTAAACAACGCCACCTGCTGATTTTTTTGATTGGTAACGTGTATCAGGTAAACTCCCGTACTTCTTCCATTATGAATTTCCTTTGCTTCAGCAGTTAAAACATCCCCGACATTAACGGCCTTGGTGAAAGTGATAGTTACATCAAGAGCTACGGATAAGTTATTCCGGTTATTACAGGCGAATGCAAATGCACTATCTGCCAAAGAAAAGGGTAGGCCACCATGAACAATTCCAAAACCATTCACCATTTCTTTCCTGATCGTCATCATGATGCGACTGTACCCCTCCTTTACTTCAAGCACTTCTACTCCCATCCATTGACTAAAAAAATCATTTTCCATCATATGCGCCACGACGGAACCGGGATCTATGCTGCTCATATAGTTTTTTGAAATTATTATTTTGACAACTGCAATTCTACTGCCCTTTAAATTCAGCCTTTCTTTTTTCCATAAAAGCGTTTACACCCTCTTTGTAATCTTCGGTCTGTGAGGCTTTCATCTGAAAAATATCCTCTTCCTGTAATTGTTCTTCCAATGAATTGGTAAATGATTTATTTAAAACTTTTTTTGTAAAAGCGAGCCCTTTT
Source organism: Chitinophagaceae bacterium (assembly GCA_036494065.1). GTDB lineage: Bacteria > Bacteroidota > Bacteroidia > Chitinophagales > Chitinophagaceae > VBAU01. The sequence continues at coordinate 2,396 of DASXOT010000429.1, read as the reverse complement.
GTAGGCATCTGGGCGAGAAATTTAGCAATGCTCATTGCATTCTCTAAAAATGTTTCATCGGGAAAAAATTTGTAGATCATACCAATTCGCTCTGCTTCTTCGGCCGACACTTTTTCACCCAGCATCATCAAAGCGGAAGCCTTTTGCCAGCCTATCAACCTGGGAAGTACATAACTGCCACTGCTGTCGGGTATCAAACCAATTTTGGAAAAAGATTGAATGAATGAAGAAGAGCGTGCTGCTACCACGATATCGCAACACAAGGCAATATTAGCACCCGCTCCGGCCGCAACTCCATTGACTGCGGCTACCACGGGTTTTTCAAGCTTCCGGATTCTTGTCACAATCGGGTTATAACATTCGATCAGTATCTTATCAAAGCTATGGTTGCTAATAGCCATGATTTCCGAAACATCCTGCCCGGCAGAAAACCCCTTGCCTGAACCCGTAATATAAACACACCGTATTTCGTGTGCTTTACAGTCATCTAATTTATCCTGTAGCATCAATGCCATTTCACGGTTGAATGAATTTAATTTCTCAGGCCTGTTGAGTGTGATTACAGCGACAGAATCCTTTATTTCAAAAAGAATAGACGGCATTTTATCGAATTTTAAATTGAAATTACAACCTGTTGTTCAGTTTAATCTATCTCAGAACAAACTGTCAATTGATTAGTGACATTTGAAATAATCAAAAGGCTCTTTGCAATCTTCACAAACGTACAATGATTTACATGGGGTAGACCCAAATTCGCTCACCCGGTGCGTATGCCATGAACTACAGTGAGGACATTGTATGGCCTCATTGGGAACAAATAATTTTTCCTGGCAAACCTGCTGACTCGGATTAGGTGGGGCAATGCCATATTCCTTTAATTTTCTTTTGCCCTCTTCACTTATCCAATCCGTTGTCCAGGCTGGAGAAAGAGTTTGAGTAATTTTAATTTTTTTAAAGCCTAATGTCGAAAGCATGATGCGGATACTTGTAGCCATTGCATCCAAAGCAGGGCAGCCAGAATAAGTAGGTGTAATTATTATTTCAATCTCATCATCCCCACTCAAAATCACGTCTCGCACAATACCCAAATCAATCACACTCAAAACAGGTATTTCCGGATCTTTTACTTCGGTTAAATATGAATAAACGGTTTCTTTATTTAGCTGATGCGTTGTCATAAATCACCATTCACTGTTTGGATAAGTCCGTTGCATGTACTGCATTTCTGCAAGAATGTAGCCGAGATGTTCCGTATGTCTTCCTTCTTTACCTCCAGTTTGCATAAAGGCATTGACCGGATATGGTAATGTAGCCTCATCAAAAACGGTTCTTATTTTTTCCTCCCACTTCAATTTTAAAGATTTGATATCAACTGGAATAACTTCACCTGGCAACCGTTGCTCATATTCCGTTGGATAAAACAGTTCCCCCGTATATGTCCACAAATCATCAGTAGCCGCGAGCATACGTTGGCGGCTTTCTTCCGACCCGTCACCCAGGCGAATTACCCATTCGCTGCTCCAGCGTAAATGATAGTTCACCTCTTTCAACGACTTTTCTGCGATTGCTGATAGTTGGTTATCCGTGGAGCTTTTTAATTGCTGGTACAAATAATACTGATAAGTGCTAAAAAAAAATTGCCGCAAAATGGTTTTTGCCCAATCTCCGTTTGGTTGTTCAACTAATAAATTGTTTCTGAAATCACGGGAATCCCTCAGGTAAGCAAGGGTATCTTCGCTAACCTCAAGACCATTTTGTAAATGAAAAGAAGTTGTCGAAGATTCATTTATCAATTTGGCGGCATACTGGTAGAAATTTCTTGCCTGGCCTATTAAATCCAAAGAAATGTTTGTGATAGCTACATCCTGTTCTAGTATAGGGCCATGCCCGCACCATTCACTATTTTGATGTCCCAGAATCAGTGCATCATCTGCAAGTTGTAAAATATAGTAAGACAAATCATTCATCTGGTAGTCTTGTAAACAACGTAGTTTAATTAAATCATTCTATTCGTGACTCAGATATGCTTCACCTCTTCAGGCAGATGATAGAAAGTGGGATGGCGATAGATTTTATCTTCTGCAGGTTCATAAAAGCTTTGTGCATCATCGGGATTCGAAGCGTGAATATTTTTTGATTCCACAACCCAAATGCTTATCCCTTCCATTCTTCGCGTATAAACATCTCTTGCATTTTCAATAGCCATTTGGGCGTCTGCCGCATGCAAACTGCCGACATGCTTATGATCCAACCCCTGCTTACTGCGGATAAATATTTCCCAAAGAGGCCAGTCTGTTTTTGCATCTGACGAAACAATATTGCCGCCCCCTTTTTCTTCAGGTATGTCGCCGTAGTAGGTTTTCCCTATTTCGAAATGCATTTATTACTAATTATTT
>DASXOT010000428.1:0-5905 GCA_036494065.1 Chitinophagaceae bacterium | reverse complement strand
CCAGGATGACTAATTCATCGATTCCCGAATTTATAAAAATGACGCTGATCCGCGTTCCTCTTCGCCTTGGCTTCGATGTATTTGATAAAGGGGAAATTTCTCCTTCAAAAACTGAAAAAATAATCAAGACCATCAAGTCTTATAAATACTTGCTGGATGTTTATGAAGTAAAACATCTAAAGGCTTGTGCTACGTCTGCCATGCGCGATGCCGTGAACGCGAAGGATATAATAAAAAAGATCAAGGCAGAGACGGGAATCGATATCCAGGTGATCAGTGGGCAGGAGGAAGCTTCATTGATCTATGAAAATCATGTTGCAGAAAATCTCAACAAGGATGAATCTTATTTATATATTGACGTGGGCGGAGGCAGCACGGAACTGACTTTTTTTAGCGACGGCAAACTTGTTTTTAAGGATTCATTTGATATCGGTACAATTCGCCTGCTTAAAAACCAGGTAACCGAGTCCCAATGGGACGAGATGAAAGAATTTATTAAAACAAAAACGAAAGGCTATCACCACGTAACGGCGATCGGCTCAGGTGGAAACATCAACAAAATATTTTCTCTTTCCAAGAGAAAAGAAGGCAAGCCCCTGTCCCTGGAACTGCTGCGTGATTATTACAAAGAGTTCAGCATACTGTCGGTTCCACAACGTATCGCGTTCTATCACTTGCGGGAAGACCGGGCGGATGTAATTGTTCCTGCTCTGCTCATTTATATTAATGTGATGCGGTGGGCCGATACGGAAGAAATATTTGTTCCCAAAATAGGGCTGGCCGACGGATTGATCCACACACTCTATGAAGAAGTAAAAAAATTGGAGACTTGAATTAGTAATCATTACTATCTTGCGCCATTATTTCTTCGAACGTGTTTTATTCTAACGCAGAGACATGTTCAAAAATCCATCTCGTAAAAATCTGCGTTATGAGCGTTCAAAAAGAGTTTAAAAAAATCACGACCAACACATTGCAAAAGATGAAATCGACGGGTGAGAAGATCTCGATGATCACCGCGTATGATTTTTCATTTGCAAAAATCTTCGATGCTGCCGGCATTGATGTAATCCTGGTGGGAGATTCGGCATCCAACGTCATGGCCGGGCATGAAACGACCCTGCCCATAACACTTGACCAAATGATCTATCATGCATCCTCGGTCATTCGTGGAATAGATCGTTGCCTGGTAGTCGTCGATCTTCCATTTGGCTCCTACCAATCGAATTCCGACATCGCGCTTGCTTCAGCGGTTCGCATTATGAAGGAAACCGGCGCACACGCCGTAAAGCTTGAAGGCGGAGAAGAAGTTTTAGATTCGATAAACCGCATTATTTCAGCCGGCGTGCCAGTAATGGGTCATTTAGGATTGACACCGCAATCGATTTATAAGTTTGGTACTTACGCGGTACGGGCCCGGCAGGAGGCGGAAGCAAATAAATTGAAAACTGACGCAAAATTTTTAGAAAAAGCGGGTTGCTTCGCCATAGTGCTTGAAAAGATTCCCGCCGAACTTGCTAAAGAAGTTTCCGAAGGCATCCACATACCTACGATCGGCATAGGGGCCGGTCAACATTGCGACGGCCAGGTATTGGTTATGCATGATTTGCTTGGTATCAACACCGAGTTTAAACCCCGATTTCTCCGTCAATACCTGAATATTCATGAACAGGCTACACAGGCGGTGCAACAATATATAAAAGATGTAAAGTCAAAAGATTTCCCTAATGAGCAGGAACAGTACTAAGCAAGTTTATATAGCAAATGCCGTCCAACATCCGATTAAAAATATTCCCATGAAGTTTTTCCCGCTTCCACTATTTATTTTTTCGCTGTTCTCATTTCGTGATATCCACCTGCCAGCTAATTTTCACAATTCTTTTATTGCAACAGATACTAGTTTTAAACATATCACGGATGGTAAAAGCACCGAATGGCCGGCCCAGCAATTTGAAACCGATCTTTCAACAGGAATTAAATATTCGAGCGACAACGATACACAAAATTTATACCTGGTGTTGATCGTTCCCAACCAACGAATACAGACAAAGATGATGCGGAATGGCACGGAACTTTATATCGATTTAAGGGGAAAGAAGAAAGAAGGGAAAGGAATCGAATTCCCTGTTAGAAAGGATCCCGCAGCGGCCACTCTGGCGAACTCAATTGATCAAGCCAGCCAGCAAGACCTGGAACAAGAAACTCCTGAGCAAAGAAAAGCAAGTATGAAAACAATGCGGGCCCAAATGATACTGAATCTTACATCGATGAAAGTTTTTGGCTTTGGGGGAGATCAATCCGATGAGCAGGGACTTATCATGCCGGGAAGCGCGAACATCGCTTTTGCCTGGGATTCAACCAATGCGATGTGTATTGAATACAAAATACCTCTTTCACTAATTGATCCATCTTCTCCTTTGGCCAAAAAAGATATCAGTATCGGCTGGCAGGTTAATGGCTATCAAAGACCACAAGGCTCGTCCCCCGAGTATCATGGTGGCGGTGGAAGACATGGCGGCTATGGCGGCGGCAGAAGAAATGGCGGAAGTGACCAAAATAGCAATGCACCATCTAAAAATTTTGAAAACATCACTAAGGACCAAACTTTTTGGACGAAATACACTTTTAAATAAAAACGAATAGATAATATAAAAGTGAAGAGTTGATCAATCGATAGTCCACAGTCCAAAAACTTTTATCTATTATCATTTCACTATTATCTTTTATTTATTATCTAACTCTTGTCTTGTCCTAAAAAAAGTAGACAGTCTGTCCTACTATCATCTATAAGCTATTATCTATCTTTGCGCTCTTAATTTTTATCAATGGATTTCTTTGACGTGTTGAACCTCCAAAAAGAAAATAAAGGCGCCTGTACAGGGAGCAATTGGTTGCATTCAAAAGGCAAAATTCTACATTCGTATTCCCCGGTCGATGGTCAATTGATAGCCTCGGTGACAACAACGGATAAAAATAGTTATGAGCAAATAATTCAAACAGCACAGCAGGCATTTCTACAATGGAGAGCCATGCCCGCTCCGGCCCGTGGCGAGATCATTCGGCAAATTGGACAGGCGTTGCGCGAATATAAAGAGCCGCTCGGCAAGTTGGTTTCCTATGAAATGGGCAAAAGTTTGCAGGAAGGTTATGGCGAGGTACAGGAAATGATCGATATCTGCGATCTCGCGGTGGGTTTATCAAGACAACTTTACGGATTAACGATGCATAGCGAACGCAGGGGTCATCGCATGTATGAGCAATGGCATCCACTGGGAATTGTTGGGATCATCTCCGCTTTCAATTTCCCGGTCGCAGTATGGAGTTGGAATAGCATGCTGGCGTGGGTATGTGGTGATGTTTGTATATGGAAGCCATCTGAAAAAACACCTTTGTGTGCTATCGCATGTCAACATATCATTTCAAAGGTATTGGCTGCTAACAATGTTCCTGAGGGTGTTTGCAACCTGGTAATCGGTGATCGGGAAACAGGTGAATGGATGGCAAATGATAAAATGATTCCATTAATATCTGCAACAGGTTCGACCAGGATGGGTAAAGCCGTTGGTACAGCAGTAGCGGCGAGATTGGGCAGATCGCTGCTTGAATTAGGCGGTAATAACGCTATTATTATTTCAAAAGATGCCGACATCGATATCGCGATACGAGGCGCCGTTTTTGGGGCGGTTGGTACTGCGGGTCAACGATGTACTACTACACGCCGGCTTATTGTACATGAAAATGTTTACAACCCGGTAAAGGATCGCTTGGTTTCGGCATATAAAAAGTTGACCATTGGCGACCCCCTATCTGAAAAGAATCTTGTGGGACCGCTGATTGATAAAGATGCGGTCAAAATGTACCTCGACGCAATTGAAAAATGCAAAACTGAAGGAGGGAAATTCCTTATCGAAGGTGAAGTTCTAAAAGGTGATGGCTACGAAAGCGGTTGTTATGTTCGACCCTGTATTGCAGAAGTAGATCCGGGTTTTGATATTGTCCGGCAGGAGACCTTTGCTCCTATTCTTTATTTATTGAGGTATAAATCTATGGATGAAGCTATTGCCCTACAAAATGACGTGCCCCAGGGTTTGTCATCTTCATTAATGACCTTGAACCTGCGGGAAGCCGAGCAATTTCTGTCGCATGCAGGAAGTGATTGTGGTATTGCGAATATTAATATCGGCACCAGTGGGGCAGAGATCGGGGGTGCTTTTGGGGGTGAAAAAGAAACGGGAGGTGGTCGCGAAAGCGGCAGTGATGCCTGGAAAAACTATATGAGACGCCAGACTAACACAATAAACTATACTGCAAATTTGCCTCTTGCACAGGCAATTAAGTTTGATTTATAAAATTTATTTGCAAATTTTACGTTTAAACGGTGTTCCCCCGCGTGTGGGGTGCCTTTGACAAACCAAATCCTAAGCAATGAAAAAATCAGGACTGACCCTGCTTATCCTTGTCTTTGCCACAACTATTTCGTTTGCTCAATTCAGAGTCGGCATCGCCGGTGGCCTCAATATATCTTCAGTGCTGGAGACAAACAATCTTCCCGGCTGGGATTCAATAAGCAAGAATTATTCTTCAAGGACAGGCATTCATGTCGGCTTTATCGCCGATATCAGGCTTTCACCAAAATCAAAATTCTTTTTTCAACCCGGAGTCTTCTTTTCGAATAAGGGTAGAAAATATTCAAGTCCCAATGACACGATTGGCGCAATTAAGACCTATACCTTTTCACAGTTCGTGAATTATATGGATATGCCATTGAACCTGGTTGTGAAATTTCCCCTCAGTAAGAAGGTGAAATTTATATTGGGTGGCGGTCCTTATTTTTCCTATTTCTATAATGGAAAGGAAAAAACGGAAACGGCCTACAACGACGGCACATTTCAAACGGATGAAAATGATGACTTGCCGGTTGGTAAAAAAGCAGGCCAGTATAAGACCTTTGATTATGGCGTGAACGGCTTACTTGGCTTCGAAATCGGACGGGTATCGATCACCGGAAATTATAGCCAGGGTCTTGGAGATTTTTATTCTCCAACCAACTACCAGGGCCATCTCAATCACCAGGTGTTCGGTGGAACTCTTGCTGTTTACCTGGGCAATCCGGATAAAAATGAAACAAAAAAAGAGGTAAAAATAAAGGATAAAGACAAGGATGGTATAGCTGACAAAGATGATAAATGTCCCGATGAACCGGGAACAGCCGCGACCAATGGTTGCCCTGATAAAGACGGCGACGGGATTGCGGATAAAGACGATAAATGTCCAAACGAACCTGGTTCCATTGTGAATCATGGCTGTCCTATTCGCGACACAGACAAAGATGGCATACCGGATGATCAGGATAAATGTCCAAATGTGGCAGGGGTTGCGCGATACAATGGTTGTCCTATTCCGGATACTGATAAGGATGGTATCAATGATGAAGAAGATAAATGTCCAACCATTCCCGGTGTGGCAAGATATAATGGCTGCCCGGTACCCGATACGGATAAAGATGGGGTAAATGACGAGGAAGACAGATGTCCGACCACTCCCGGGCCAAAAGAAAATAATGGCTGTCCTGTGATAAAAAAAGAAATCGTCGAAAAAGTAAATCTTGCAGCCCGCCGCATACAATTTGAAAGGGCTAAAGCCAACCTGTTGCCAGCGTCATTGCAAGTGTTGGATGAAGTAGTGAAAGTTCTTAACCAAAATCCTGACCTCAAGCTATCAATTGAAGGACATACCAGCAACAGCGGTATCTACGAAGAGAACATGAAACTCTCTAATCAACGCGCTGAAAAAGTAAAAGAATATTTTATCTCGAAAGGGATCAGCCCCGCTCGTCTGCATGCTGAAGGGTTTGGCCCCACTAAACCGTTAAATAATGGTAAAACTGAGGCTGAACAGGCCTTAA
>DASXOT010000427.1:0-2880 GCA_036494065.1 Chitinophagaceae bacterium | reverse complement strand
ACCTCCTGTTATAATGACTGTTTTAAACATCGATGACAAATAACTACTTGAATTAATTTTTTTGAAGTGATCCTACTGATTTCATTTTATACCAATTGAAAGTCGTTTGCAAACCCTCTTCAACAGAAATTTTTGGATCGTAGCCGAGCAGATTTTTTGCTTTTGAAATATCCGCCAGGCTATGTTTTACGTCACCGGGTCTTTCCGGCGCATAAATCGGTTCTATGTCAGATTGAGATATCTCTTTTAAGTATTGAACTAACTGCTGCAACGTGGTCTGTTGTCCGTAACCGATATTATATATTTGATTGACGGCCTTTTTTTTATCCGTAAGAAGTGAAAGTATGTTCGCTTCCACGACATTGGTAACAAACGTAAAATCGCGACTGTGATGACCCTTTCCATGAATTACAGGAGCTTCCTTCTTTAATATTGCTTCAATAAAAAGTGGAATTACCGCAGCGTACGCTCCCTTTGGGTTTTGTTTAGGTCCAAACACGTTAAAATATCTCAGGCCAATCAACTCCATTTCATACAAATTGGCAAATACTGTCGCGTATAGTTCATTTACATATTTTGTAATAGCGTAAGGAGATAATGGTTTCCCGATTCTTTCCTCAACTTTCGGCAATTCCTCGTGATCACCGTATGCGGAAGAACTCGCGGCATATACCACCCGCTTTATCTTTTTTTCTTTAGCCGCAGTAAAAATATTGAGAGTGCCTGTGATGTTTACCTCATTAGTAGTTAATGGATCTTTTATTGATCGAGGCACTGATCCAAGAGCCGCCTGGTGAGAAATAAGATCCATCCCATCGCAAGCTTGTGTACAAACGGAATAATCCCTGATATCACCCCGGATGAATTCAAAATTTGGATGTGAATAGAATTCCTCGATATTACTTGTTGAACCTGTGGACAAATTATCCAGAACGCGAATCTTACTGATATTAGCATGGTTCAACAGACCCTTTATCAGATTTGATCCGATAAAACCAGCGCCACCGGTAATCAAGACTTTCATAAAACTAAGATTCTTTTGACTTACCATTTTTCCGGCCTTTCAGGTCAAATAAACCTAAAAAACGCGCAAGAAGATTATGAGGGCCTTCTTCTTCTTCATAGTAGTTCGATTTGTAACCGTACCCGTATCCGTACCTTCCATATCCGTAATATCCGTACCCCGGTTTGATCTTTACATCGTTTATCACAATGGATACTTTTGGCAGCTTGCCTTCCCTATAAAATTCATCAATCAACCCGACTTGTTTTTTGTAAGTATGTCCCTGGCGCACGATATATAATGAACAATATGCAAATTTTCCAAGCGTCATCGCATCACTCACCATTCCCACCGGCGCCGTATCTACTAAAATCACATCGAAGTGTTCTTTTAAATAATCAAACAAATCATTCACCCTCGATTCTAGCAATAATTCTGATGGGTTAGGTGGTACCGGGCCGCAGGAAAGAACATAAAAATTATCATACCCCGGCACCAGTGAAGGAAGGTCTTCCAGGTTCGCTTTGCCCAAAAGGTAATTAGTAACACCTGCTCTCTTGGAAAGACCAAGGCCGGTCAAAATTTTAGGTTTGCGAATATCAAACTCAATAACGATTGTTTTTTTGCCTGCGAGTGCCATTACAGCCCCAAGGTTGGTAGTGACGAAAGATTTTCCTTCACCACTAAATGATGAAGTAACCAATATCACCTGCTTTTCAACACGGTTTAATACATACTGAAGGTTGGACCGGATAATTCTGAATTGTTCCGCCACCATTCCACGATTAGTCTTTTTTACAACCAGCACGGAGTTCGAATAAGAGTGTCCAATTTCGCCTAGAATAGGCGCTTGCGTAATTTTTTCTATATCGAACCTTGTCGTTACCTTATCATTTACCACTTCAAGCATGAAGATGATTAAAGCCGGTATACCCAAGCCGGCTAATATTGCTAATAATTGAACGGAACGACGATTTGGCTTTACCGGGGCTGAAGATGGAAACGACCTTTCTATAACTTTTGAATTCGAAAGAGTAGAAGCCTGTGAAATAGTGGTTGCCAGTTTCTTTTCAAGAAGGTATTGTAAAATACCCATTTTACTATCTAATTCTGTTTTGAATTCATTCAATCTTTTTATCTGGGGCGGTAAAGCTTTGACTTCATCCTGGGCGACTCCAATTCGTTGCTTGTAACTGTTAATTGCTACCGACGTGGATGATTTTACATTTTTAATGGCCTCTAAAATATCAGTCCGCAACTTTTCAATCATATCGTCATATTCTTTGATCGTCGGATTATTAGGAGGTATGTGAGAGTTTAGAAGTCCTGCTCTTGTGAGAACGGCCTTATTATATTCTTCTATTTTGCCCTCCAGTGAAAGATCCTTGACGCCAAGTGTTGAAGGCACTATCTCATAATTATTTTGTTTATCTCGCAAATAATTCTCTATCAGTCCAGTGACATCCATCAATACTTGTTGATCCTGCAAGCTTTTATCAGCCTCATTATAATTGTTTAGATAACCCTGCGTTTGATTTTGCAGATCGATGAGGTTATTTGCCTTTTCATACTCCGTTTTTTCCTTTTGAATACTATCAATTTCATGTTGAACGCTCTTAAGCGAAGTGTCGACGAATTTAAGCGTAAGAGCAGCTTCTGCACTCTTATCTTCTTTGGTCATTTCGCCATATTCTACCATCAATTGATTGATAATGTCGGATGATTTTTGAGCATTTGTAGTCTCAATGCTAATTGTTAGAATGTCAGTTCCACTCTTTGGCGCTACCTGTACAATACCGGCGTATTGGACGGCAACATCACCCGTTGGTTGCCATGAAATCGTATACTCCTTACCAGGAGAAATATAGGAGTTTTTG
>DASXOT010000426.1:0-8058 GCA_036494065.1 Chitinophagaceae bacterium | reverse complement strand
AGCGAAAAAACGGCTATGGCACAGTCTCGACGAGAAGGATTTGTAAAATGGTTCTTCCTGGTATTAGCTATACTGTTTTTTTTAACAGCCCTGGCGATAGTGATCGTAGAAAAATGACCACAAAATATCAAACATTTTAATCGTATGAAACAGTTACAATTCTTTTTTCTTCTTTTACTGATCGTATTCATCGGCGCTTCATGTGGGGGCAGCGCTTCCGGCAGCCAAAACAAAACTGACGCGGCCGCACCAACCAACAGCGCGAGCGGTGAAACCAGCTTTTCTTGCAAACTAAATGGAAAGGAATTTTCCGGCAAAGGCACAGATCAAAATATCAATGCAGCCTTTCATCTAACAGGAGATGATAAAGGGCAAATATTTTTCCGCTTGTCAAAGCTGGATGATCCCGGCGACAAACTAATGTTTCAGGTGCCAGGTAAAACAGGATCCACTACATTCAGCGTGAGTCCGAATTATAGCTATGGCGGTTATGCTACAGCCGACTTTGCCAATTATATCGATGATCCGGTAACGGTTACTATCAATTCAATAAACGCATCGGAAGTATCCGGAACATTCTCGGGAAAATACAGCCTGCAAAAAGGAAGTGGCAACACCAGTTCCAGTCAAACTATCGAAGTGACAGACGGCAAATTCGATATTCCTTTTTCTACTTCTGCGCAATGGAAACAAATGTATAAAGCAGAATAATAGCAACGTTTAAAAATATTTTTTATTAAAACAAATTTTGTGAAACTGAAAAAAGAATTGATATTAATTACTCTTATTCCATTATTATTATTATTGTATTCATGTAGTGGAAAAGGCAATTCAAATGTATCAAAAGACAGCACTTTTACTTCAGCTCCTTTAGCAAAAAATTCATCTGCAAATTCAACAGGCAATGGAAGCTTCTCCTGTAAAATCGATGGTAAAGAATTTTCAGGAAAGGGAAGTAGCAGTTACGCAAATACTGCTGTAGTTACCAGTCCAGGTGTTATAAATTTTGTATTGGTACCAATGGAGAAACAACAAGGAGTACCACCACAATTCAATTTTTTTGTAGCAGATCATGGCACTACGACTATGCATAATTCAAATAGTACTGACAATGGCCAATACTCTGCTAAATATTCTCCAGGAGGCGTTGATAATACTTTTGGCTTTAAGGAAGTTACTGTAATAATAACTTCTTCTACTGCGTCAGGAATAAAAGGAACATTCTCCGGAACCGTGTTTGATTCCCAAAACAAAAAGGAAATTTCAGTAACGGACGGCAAATTCGATTTACCCTGGTCACCTTATTCCAAAAAATAAAATCCAAATTATCGTCAGCTTCAAGAGCGATTAATAAAAATATAATTATGCAAGAGAGACAGGAACTTTTTCAGAAAAATATACTTTACAGAAATGAAGCGGTAACAGCAATACAAAACAAACCAGTGAAGTGGCAGACGGAAAATTTGATATTCCATTTTCCACTTCTACTGAATGCGGGGCTAATATATCATGCGGAATAAACATTCTCATATTGAATCATTACGTATCAAATCAATAGAACCAAAATGAGAAATTTACTGATCATTTTTATTTCGTGCAGCGTGTTGATCATCTCCTGCAATAATTTATCAGGTGCAGCTTCCGGTTCACAGGATAACAAAGATAAGCCGACAGCGACGCCCTCATCAGATCCTTCGCAGAAGGGCTATGGCACATTCACTTTTACGATGGATGGGAAGCAAAGAGTCTTTACGGCTTGGCATCAATTTCTACTGTTCCCCATGCAGGATTCTACTAAAGTTTTGATGCTTGAAGATGGAGGTCCGGGAGGCGCCGGCTTTGATTTTAAAATAAATAAAACGGGATCAACAAAATTTGAAGCAGGTTATGCTGATGTTCTTCTCCCTAAGCTTTTGTTTTCATTCTTCGACACCACTGGAGTTTCTTATATAGGAGATGATATGGTCGTGAGTGTGATTTCGCTCGATGCAAAAAGACTTACCGGCACGTTCTCCGGAAAATTTGTAAAAGAAAAATATCAAATAAAAGAAAATAACAGTGCAAATATTCCGCAGGTTATTGAAGTAACCGACGGAAAATTCGATCTGCATCAATAAACTATCAGGCTAAAAAAACGAAGCAATGCATTATAGAATAATTACCAACAGCGATTCCTTAATCATTATTGGACTAACCAAATGAAAAATTTACTTTTTGCCGCCTGCTGTTACTCTGCCCTGATGATTTCCTGCAACAATTCATCAGGAAATAGCGACGACAATCCAAACAGCAAAGCAGATCCGACATCGGCTGCCTCTTCAGCAGGCATGGGCACCATAAGCTGTACAATCGATGGCAAACAAATAGCCATGAATGCAAAAGGCTTTTCCGAAATAAACCTTGACCCTTATTCAAAAGGCCCTAAGGACGGTATTCTATTGGCAGTCGGCGACGGCAAAACCAATTCACTCCAAATCGAAATGAAAAAAAGCGGCGTCAGTAAAATCAGAGATAATGCTACACAGGATATAAACTGCATTATCAATTACTATAATCCGGAAGGTGTTACATACACTGGAAGCGATGTGACAGTAACCGTTACGTCTTATGATGGCAACAAGCTGACTGGCACATTTTCCGGAAAGCTGGTAAATGTTAACTATGATGAAGGAGATAATAAAAATGAAAAGAGCGCTCCTCAGTTCATCCAGGTCACAGATGGAAAGTTGAACTGCCAAAGATGAATTGGTGGTTAAGTCAGGCAAAAGGCATAAATAAAACATTCACTCAAAACCAAATTATCATGAAAACGAAATTCTCTTTTTTCATAGCAGTGAGCTTCTTCAGCATTAGCTTGTTTTCACAGACAAAGACCCTAAGACCTGTTACAGCGAAAACTGTTGCTACCGTGCCTACCGCAACGACCGTGGTGAATAAAGGGGTAGCAAAACCACAAAATAAACCTGCTCCGACACCAACGGATTTGAAAAATGCCGTCGTAAATGTCGTGGTGGGCAATGACGGTAAGGATAAGGATACCTATGTGGCTGTTTCAATTAATGATGATAACAAGAGAACAGCGGCTTATTATGGGATATTCAAGGGCAGCTATGTGCAGCCGATGACTAACGGTGAATATTTTCCTGGAGACAATGAAACGCTACCTACTCAATTAGATGCGTCAGAACCTACCGGTCAAATAGACAATAGCAAATTTCCTCCTCTGCCTGTTGTGAGAGAAGCAACCCTTCCCGATTTTGCCAACGGAGGATCGATCGTTATAGCCATCCAGCCTACCGGGCATGATACCTGGAATATAAACAGCTTTACTGTGACACTTTATTTTAACAACGATCCTAATTCTCCGCACAAGATGACCTGGAATGGATTTACACTTTCACAGGACAGCCGCTCGAGAGTTTTGGAATTTGATAAAAATTTCAACCCTATTCAATAGTTCAGTTATCAAAAAGTTTTCAGTATGCGACACATGAAATTGATATCAATACCCTTTATTTTGGCAAGCTTTTTATCAGGCTGTTCAGGCAACTCCGCGAGTAAGGACAACAAAGATGCTTCTTCGGGTAGTGGAAACGAATTAGCAGCGACGTCCCCAGGCGATGCGAGCTTTTCCGTTTCCATTGATGGTACCCCCGTTGCAGGAAGTGGAACTGGTGAGCTGCAGCTACAAAACGCTGCGTTCATTTATCCGCCGAAAAATAATGGCCCACAGACGGTGCTCTTCGATCTCCTTTCAGCCAAAAAGGGAGACGATTTTTATTCAATCCGTTTTTCGTTGCCAGATAAGGAAGGAGAATACCATGCAACCCAAGGTACCTATAATCAAAGCTATACCTCAGTGACCCTTGATTTCAATCTAAGGAGCTCAAACAATTTTTCGCGATATGATGAGGATTCAATAACTGTGGTTGCGAATAAAATCACCTCGTCCAGGATATCAGGAACATTTTCCGGCGTATTAAGATTAAGTGCTGACACGCGATCACAGGCGTACAAGGATAAGGTAACGGTTTCCGATGGAAAATTTGATATACCATTCTCGACCGGCAATTTGAGACCAGAATAATTTTCTAATTAATCAAAATTTTAAAAATATGAAACCAGTTATTTTATGTCTGACGGTTTTCTTATTAATTGCAATTAATAGTTTTTCGCAGGTACTACAAAAAAAACAAACCACTGCGCCGGTTATACAAAAAACGGATCTCAATAAAACAGGCACGACTCAGCCAAAAGCAATTGCGGTAAATCCGGCGGAAAAGCAATTCGTGAAACCGATGGACACCGCAAATGCGAAATTGACTGACATTCTAATTACCCTGGGATACTCCACTCCGGCAAACGCGTCACGGGATTTGATTCTAACGCACTACAAGCCTCACATTGATTTATTTGATGAAAATAATCGCCCCATTGCTCATTGGGAGGTTACTAATGAGGATTATACTAATAGTAATATTCAAAATCAAACGCCTGATAATTCCAACGCACTCGTGATTACTTTCCACATGAAAATTGATAACACAACAACCCCTTCTTTTGCTTCATTCAAAAAAGGAACAATCAAAATCAGTAATGTAACATTTTATAACGGAAATGGATTGGTTTCGGGTTCCTCTCAGGACTTTTTTGCTATTAAGCATGTCCAGGGAACTCTTAAATTTCTGGGTCCTTCATTGAAGTTAGATATGGGAGCGGTTCGCGGCCTTGAGGGTGACATTGAGAGTGTATATTATGATGATAACTTAAGTTTACAACATCCGGCTACCGTCTTTTCCTTTTCTTGCCCCACAACCTGGGCCTGTTATATCAGCCCTAATCCGGTTTATTAAGAAAAATTGTACGCATAATGGATAGGAAAATTCGATTTACAGAAATGAACTGCAAGATTTGGCACTGTGCCGGGATAAAAGAGACGTTGATCTATATTTTATTTATGACGGCCGGAATTTTGTTCCGCGCCAATAGCGGACCAACATCAGAATCAATTCACGGTCAAAAAGGGAATATATGAAACAATTTAAATCATCTATCGCAATTATCTTTTCTGCCTGTTTATTTTTTGCATGCACAGGCAAAGGTTCATCAGAAAATAAATCAGATGCGACCGATGCAAAAACAAGTTCAGATACTAAAGCTGCATCAACTGATTTGAATCTTACCGGCAAAGACGGAAGGTTTTCTTATACCATAAACGGAGAGCGGGTTGAGACAGTAAGCAATGTACAAAATGCCAACTTATTGATAAATGAAGTAAGTAACGATAAGGCCGACGGCTTGTTGAAGATAGAAGTTACATGCTCAGGGATCAACGTATTCGACTTTGAAATAGCCAATAGCGGAACTACTTCAATAACTAGTTACCAGCCGTCTTTTTCCGAAAAAGCTAAAGGTGCCACTTACATGGATGGAAAAACATCCAGAAACCTTTATGCGCATTCCGCAACAATAACTATAACCAGTATAGATGATAGCCGCGTTAAGGGAACGTTTTCCGGAAAATTTTTCGCGGATAAAAGTGATGGCGGCGCAACAGCAGACGTAACAGACGGCAGTTTTAATTTGCCTTTTATGAAGTTCTAAGATAACTGCTGTGCACTAAGATTGTATCATTATTATTGCGCAGGTTAATTAACTGGTTTTAATTAAATAAATATAAAATGAAATACTTAGATCTTTTTTTATGTGCAATCTTAATTAACGCATCCGCATTTTGTCAAACTTCCTGGTTAGATGCACACATTAACCTGATTAATACCAAAACTTCAATCCAGGAAACAATAAATGGTGTACAACCTGCACCTTTAAAACAAATTGCCGAATGGAGTCCTTTTTTCAAACAGGAAATGAATAACATGTGGCAAAGTATCGGGTTAAAAGGAATGAACTATTATGCAATAGGCGAACCTGCAAAAGACAAAAAATATTCACAACGAAGCGATTTTAAATCTAAATATTATCAAGCCTGGTTTGGAACGTATGTAATAGATGCCAAAAATCAGTTGTTTGATCTCCCGAATGACAGTATTAATACTTCGAATAAGGAAGTGATTGAAAAGCTGGTTAATATCGGTGTGCTTGACCAGGATTCATGGTTATATGCCACGGGTGACCCTGAAGCATTAACATCGACAAATCTTATCATGCCAAAAAGCAATTTTGAGATAATTGATAATTTTTTACTTGATGGACAACACGTTCCTGTCATTCAGTTTTCAATGAATTCTCATAGCGATTTAACCGACACTGCAACAGGTCTCACAAAAATGATTGGAATGCCAGATAAGAGTGAGTGGGAATCTCAATTGCAACCGAATCATCCTGTAGTCTTAAATGGATTCTATATTTATTGGTACAATAAAAAAGATAATACACTTAAAATTATCTATGGTGTCGGATGTGCGTTTTCAACCAAAAATAATATTGATTATAACACTTATGGTTTAATAAAAAAAGATATGTTGGATATGGCAAAGCAGATGACTTACATAATCGTTAAATAACAACGCACATTTTATAACTATATCGCTTTCACTAAACGTTTATAAGATAATTTATGCAACACTTAAAACTATCAACGGTAATTATCTTCTTTGCAATTATTTTGTTTCATTCTTCGTGCAACAATGCAGCTACTAAAAACAAAGAAAATACAACCGCGCAAACAACTTCCGGCGATACTTCCAAGCCAGTGAATTCATCAGGCGTAAGTGAGAACCATAATCAACAAACTGATACATCAGTGAATGCAATTGATACATCTGCATCTGATCAAAAAAATAACGCCGATAGTATGTTTTCGCAATTGAAAGGACTAAGCTCCATCTTCGGTAAAAATGATTCGGGTATTTTAAAAAATTTTGGTGGTGGAGGCAACATAGATAGTATGATGAAGAAACTACAATCGATGATGGGAGGTAAAAGCGGCAATCCGGGCGACGCAATTTCTAAATCAGTGCTAAATTTTCAGCTTGGCCAAATGAGCGATGATAATCCATTAAAAGCTGTGACCAAAGGAATGATGGAGGCACAAAAAAATGGTACAGCAGGGCCTTCCAAAACGTATACCGCTGCTTATACACCCGAGCAACCGGTGGATTATACTGTGCCCATCTCCGGAAATGGAAATACGATCATGTTCAACTATACAGGCGGCAGTATTGAAAACAATAAAAAAGATGGGCTTTGGAGAAATTTATATATCAGCACTAACAAAGCGGCCAAATGGAATGTGTATTCGGAGGCTTATGCCGAGTCATCTGCTTTAAATATGAAAGTTCATTCAACATCACTGGCAGGTGTACATGAAAATTATAGTATCAATATGAATGATCAGTATAAAAAATACTCTAAGCAACTGAAGAGCGATTTGGGGAAAAACGAGTCGGATGTCCAGGTGCAAAAACTGGGTACTGAGAAATTATTCGGGTATAATTGCGTGCATATAAAAATTACTTACACGATAAAAGCATTAGGCCAAACAGCGAATGAACAAGATGACGAATGGTATAGCGCTGACGTACCCGGCTCTCAATTTGTATCGCCGTTGATTTTTGAGAATCATTCACCTGCTATAGCAAAGAAAATAATTGATGCGGGCTGCTCCGGTGTATTGGTGAAATCTGTTATCAGGTCTGCAGGTACATTTCAGCTGGTGCAACTTAGCAGTATTGTTCAAAAGGATATGCCAGATTCCACGTTCGATCTCCCGGCGAATTACCAGGAAGACAAAAACACGTCACTTTATGACATTCAATAAAAATTCCGGCAATAAAAAAAAGGGATGATTATGAAATGCGCAAAATTATTATTAGCAATCCTTGTAGGATCATGCTTATCGGTTGGCTGCTCAAGCAATAGTTCAGCTTCCGCGGCAAAGGACACTGCTTCCAACAATTCAGCTACATCCGGAACTTCTTCTTCCGGCAATGCAAGTTTTTCCTGCATTATTGATGGGCAGCCTGTTTCAGGCGGTTTAATAGATGATGGTATGCAACAAGCTAACGGTTATCAAAGTAACGTGGCTTATGCTGATGA
>DASXOT010000425.1:0-3204 GCA_036494065.1 Chitinophagaceae bacterium | reverse complement strand
GTTTTGTTCTTCCAGAGATTCCGCCAGGCCGTTTTTAAATAGTTTCTGATCATAAAAAAGCTATTAGCTATGAGCCTTGAGCTGCGAGGCGAAAAGTTTTACTCAGACGCTGGATACTACAAGTCCTGCGGTTCATAGTTTGATTAACTTATACTCGGTTTTGTATTTGATATTGTTTCATAATAATCTTCTTAAAATCGTGTCAATCTTACTCCTTTTATTCTGTTCTCAAACTTTTTACTGGGTTGGCTATCGCCGCCTTTAGCGATTGAAAGCTCACTGTTATTAGTGCAATAAAAATGATCCCCGCAAATGGTAAAGCGAAATAGGTCCATTGGATATCGATACGAAAGGCATAACCTCTCAGCCATCTTGATACGCTTAACCATGCAATTGGAGCCGCGATAACGAATGCTATTAGCAGCAGGACAGCAAACTCCCGGTAAAGCAATCGCAAGATGCTGGTGACGGAGGCTCCTAAAACTTTTCGGATTCCGATTTCCTTTGTGCGTTGCAGCGTAGTGAATGAAGCAAGTCCAAACAGTCCCAGGCACGCCACGAGTATGGCAAGGCTGGTAAATAATCCGAATACTTCTCCAAAGCGTTTGTCAGCTTTGTATTGTGCATCAAAATGATCGTCGAGAAAAAAATACTCAAATGTATTTCCCGGGAAAAACCTGCCCCATTCAGCCCTTACAAGATTAATGTTCTTACCTGCATCTGCGGCGGTTGTCTTAATAGAAATTGAACCATTTACATCGGGGATCAGGCGCAGGATTAAGGGTTCAAATGCTTCATGTAACGATTGTTGGTGAAAGTTCTCGGTTACACCTTCAATCTTATATTGATCACCCCAGAATTCGATCTTTTTTCCGAGAGCTTCCTGTGGGTTGTTAAAGCCCAATTGTTCGATTCCCTTCCGATTGAAGATCACTGAATGATGATCTGAGCCGAAGTCCTTCGAAAATGGACGACCTGCAATCAGTTTGAGCCCGAAGGTTTTCATATAATCATAATCCACTCCAATCACGCGATATTGTTTTTGTTTGGATTCATCCTGGCCTACCAGGCGTATACCACCCGCATTCCACCCAACCGGTTCGCCGGGTATGCTTGTGGACACGGTAATATTTTTTATTGTAGATTGCTGCTGTAATTCTTGTTTAAAGGCACTCATCTTTTGTAAAAAGGTAGAGTCAATTCCGACAATAGGGGGCGGAATAACCAATGTCTGATCGATGTTCAGGCCCAATGATTGATTGCGCATGTACTGGATCTGCCTGTAAACGGTAAGAGTGCCGATTAGCAGGAATAAGGAAGCGGTGAACTGAAATACGACCAGAGATTTTCTTAATAAAGCGCCCTGCCTGGTAGTTCCCATTTTCCCTTTCAAAACTTCAATCGGTCTAAACCCAGACAATACAAATGCAGGATATAAGCCCGAGAAAAACACACCCACGATAAATAATGCCGCCATGCCAATCCAGAATTGGGATTGACTCAGCAATGAAAACGAAAGGTGCAAACCTGAGAGTTGATTAAAGCCTGGAATAGCAACTACAACGATCAGCAAAGCCAGCAACAGTGCGAAGCCATTGAGCAATGCAGATTCTGACAGGAATTGAATGATCAGTTGTTTCTTTTGCGAACCAATTGCCTTTCGAACGCCTACTTCTCTTGCACGCGTAATCGCGCGCGCGGTGGAAAGATTTATATAATTTACCCAGGCAATAATAACAATGAAGAACGCAATGCCTAATAATAAATAAACAGTTTTGCCATCCCCATTTTGACCCGGCTCAAGCATGTAGTGAGAATACAAATGAATATCGGTCAATGGCTGTAGAAGATAGGTTACTGCAGCATGGTATTTTTTCATATCTGCGCCGGCAAACTTGTCTACAACCGGAATAAATTTCTTTTCAACAGTGGCAGGATTGGCGTCTTTATTCAGCAATAAATAAGTAAGACATCCATCCCATTCCCATGCTGTTTCGGGCCCATTCCCACTTGAATCAGTATTCCATTTCACAAACGTGGCATAGGAGAGAAGCATGTCGGGCTTAAGCTGTGTATTGATCGGCGGGTCTTTATACACAGCAGTTATTTTGTAATTGCTATTCCGGTTTAATTCCAGGGATTTGCCAATAACATTTGTGGTACCGAAGATATTACGTGCCGACGTTTCAGAAAGAGCGGCCATAAAAGGTTCTTTCAACGCATTATTTTTATTGCCGGCAATTAAGGGATAAGTGAATACGTTGAAAAAAGAATTGCTTGCGAAGTAAACTTTTTCAATCTTCAGTGGTTGATTTTTTACATCTACAGTCACTCTTCCGTTGTCAACCACTTTTACATAATCTTCAATCTCGGGAATAGCATCCTTAAACGCATTTCCAACTCCATACGCTCCCGCCGCCCATTGTGTGCTTAATTTTCCATTGTCATACCGATCTTGCCGCACGCGATAAATCCGGTTTTTGTTTACCTGGAAATTCTCATAGCTCAACTCAAATGACACATACTGCAGGATGAGCAAACACGCCGCAATACCGATAGCCAGCCCCAGGATATTAATGCCGGAATAAACTTTGTGTCTTACTACATTTCGCCAGGCGATCTTGAAGAAGTTTTTAAACATAAAAAGATTTTAGTTGTGAGCTATCAGGGTTATCTATAAGCTGCATACTACAAGTCATTAGGTTATAGCTTGGGCAACTCATATTCAGTTTTGTATTTTGAAATAGTTTTTAAACATAAAAAGAGTTTTAAGCCGTGACCCAAATACATTGGCTCATAATTTTATATAAAGGCGTTTCATTAGAATATATTCAACCTTTTTAATGTTCACCAGCTCCGAGCTATCAGCTCGGGCCTCATGCCTGATCTATCATTCCGTTCTCAACGACTTCACCGGATTTGCAACCGCTGCCCGTATTGCCTGGAAGCTTATTGTGATCAACGCGATCGCCAATGCCGCAAATGTGGTGATCACAAACACTGTCCAGCCGATCGTTACACGATACGCAAAATCCTGTAACCATTTGTTCATCGCCCACCAGGCGAGTGGTGAGGCAATTACAATCGCCACAGCAATGAGTTTCAAGAAATCCTTTGACAGCAAGGTCACAATGCCTGCTATATTCGCCCCCAATACCTTGCGAACGCCTATTTCCTTTGTACGTTGTTCTGCACTGAATGTTG
>DASXOT010000424.1:0-2994 GCA_036494065.1 Chitinophagaceae bacterium | reverse complement strand
GAATGAACGGATTTAAATCTTCGTAATCGGGACGTTCAATTCTCCTTCCATAGTTAACACCTAACTGATTTTTTTTGTTGATCGTATATTGAAAATAGGCAGTGGGAAATAATTGCGTATAGTTCCTGTCAAATTTTTCTCCGGTGGTAAGCTGGCTACCTTTTGCATGTGTATTTTCAAGGCGAAGGCCAAATTGCCCGGACAATTTTTTACTCAATGGTCGGCTGTAATTCACGTAAGCGGCATTGATGTTCTCATTATACTTAAAATGGTTGCTGCGATTATAATCATGAACTACCTGGCCATTTACGAGACTATCATATGCTGCATTGTTATCTGTCTGAACAAAGCTCGACTTTACACCTGCCTCGAACCTGGCGCCTTTTTTTAATGGTAAGGTATAATCCATTTTTCCGCTGTATATCTTAATATCTTGCGGAAGATTGGAGATCAAAGTATCAGGACCGCCGGTAAAGTCTCCATTGCTGTCAAAATACCTGCTCACAAGACTCTGGCCACTGGCAGAATTATAATGTATTTGATCAAGATCTGCACTCAGTTCCTGTCCGCTTGAATCAAATTGATGACGGAAATTCAAATTCGTGCTGAAATTTTTCCATAGATTGTTATTCCTGGAATCGCCACGGGTAATATCTAATAGTTGACCGCCCGGATTGTAGATATCTGTAGTAGTAGGGCTAATCATCGTGCGGGGGTTTCGAAAAGCGTTAACGACCACACCAAATGTTGTCTTCTTTGAGGCGAAATAATCCATGCCTATCTTACCATTGTAAAAAAGATTTTCATTTTTCATTTTTGTAACCTGGTCAAAGGTGGATGTGATATTTTTTGTAGTTTGATCGCGAAAATTTCTTTGAATATCCAATTCTTGAAACCGGCTATTGTAATTATGACTGAGATTGGTAAACAAATTGAACTTGCCATTGCGATAATTGAAATTGATACTTTCGTAGGTGCGGGGATAATATCCTTGGGTAAATCCGGCTGATGCACTTCCATTATATCCAAACTGTTTATTCTTCTTCGTCTTGATATTGATAATACCGGAGTTACCTGCCGCATCATATTTCGCCGGAGGATTTGTCATGATCTCGATCTGGTCAAGTTGGCTCGCGCTCATACTTTTGAGCATGTTGGCTAAGTCTTCGCCAGATAAATATGAAGGCCTGCCATCGATATAGACCTGTACTCCCTGTTTTCCCTTGAGGCTAATATTGCCATCTTTATCGACTGTAACACCGGGAGATTTTTCCAAAACCTCAAGAGCGGTTGCGCCCACATTTGAAATGGCCGCATCAACATTCACAACTGTCCGATCGATCTTTTGTTCGATCAATGGTTTCTTTGCTACGACAGTTACCTCATTTAAACTCTTTGCAAGAGGAACCAGTTCGATAGTCTTTAAATCGATCGTAGCGTTGCCAGACGTTATTTCGA
Organism: Chitinophagaceae bacterium; assembly: GCA_036494065.1. Taxonomy (GTDB): domain Bacteria; phylum Bacteroidota; class Bacteroidia; order Chitinophagales; family Chitinophagaceae; genus VBAU01. The sequence goes on along the minus strand of DASXOT010000424.1, from coordinate 1,536 downwards.
AAATTTCCGAATAAGCCTTTTGATGTCCCACAGCCGAAACGGAAACCAAATATTTGCCCCCATTAATGCCATTGAATTCAAAATGACCATTTTTATCCGCAACATTCATTTTAACAACTGATGAATCTTTTGCTTTCAGCAGCGCGATGGTCGACGATTCAATTGTCTTCGCATTTCCATCGATAACAGTTCCAGTTATCTTTCCTACTCTTTCCTGGGCAAAAGCAGTTACGGCAAAACAAACAAGCAGTGCTAGGATCGTAAATATTTTTCTCATTTTAATATGTTTAAAGTACCTGTCTTAATTAATTACAGTTCAAAATTCAGTACTTTGTATTACATAGAACATTGTTTTGTAATGAACGGCAATTTTCTAATGATGAGCGGCTGAATTTCATGACACAGCTGTGACGCTATGCTTTAGCTGTGGTTACAGAAAACGGAACTTCCTTGATGGGAGGCAAGATGAGAGAGTCGAACGGTGCCGGAGATTAGAAGCATCTCTAGCCAATGTCCAATAGCTTAGCCTTGCAGCTTAGACTGAGCCGGCTCAATATTACAAGCCGAACTCTGACCGAAATACATCCTGGTAAGTGCGGCCGGAAGTGAGGCGAGTGGAGATTTTATCATCCATAATGAAAAGATATCGGCCACTGAAATGGCGGTGCATTTCCCGGATTTTATCCTTATTGATGATATAAGAGCGATGAATACGGCAAAAATTGGCAGGCAATTTTTCAGCGAGTACCGTCAATGATTGGTCAGTCAGGTATTTTTGGCCATCGACAGTATACACGCAAACATATTTATCCTGCGCTTCTAAATATGCGATATGCTCATAACGGATAAGATTGATCCGGTCCCCCGTTTTGATAGGCAATGCAGTCGCTTTTTTAGGCGCCTGGAACTGGCGAATGATCTCCTGTAAGCCACTCACATTGATCGATTGATTCAGCCGGCCAAACTCCCTTAGTTTTTTGATGCTTTGTTGAAGGCGTTCTTCCTTTATTGGCTTTAATAGATAATCAATAGAAAAAGTCTCAAAGGCCTTCATGGCATATTGTTCATAAGCGGTAGTAAATATGATATTCGGTTTCTTCTCTAATTGTTCGATTACTTCGAAACCAGTAAGATCGGGCATTTGAATATCGAGGAAAATGAGATCCGGGTCAAGTTCTTTTATTTTCGCGAGGGCTTCGCGGCCATTGCTGGCTTCCGCTATAACTTCTACCACATCATCATACTCCTGCAGAAGGCTTTTCATAAGTCTTCTTGCCGCGGGCTCGTCATCTATTACGATTGCTTTAAACAACTGGTTCATTCTTTAAAAGTTTTTGAATGCGTATGAAAACTTTTTTGACCGGGTGATTCTGGAAATGTATCTCATAGCTGTCCGGGAATAGAAGATCAAGCTTGTCATAGATACTTTTAACCCCATAGCCTGGTACCAACTCTTCAGGGAAGAGGGGTCCATTATCGGCAACGCCAATCTGCAATTCTTCATTGATAGCGCTTATTTCAATGTTTATCTCCGTG
>DASXOT010000423.1:0-3056 GCA_036494065.1 Chitinophagaceae bacterium | reverse complement strand
ACTCCTTCGTGTCTTAGTGGTTCAGATCGAGGCTTTAGGGCCACAAAGACCTTTAGATTAAATTAGCCTAAAGGTTCTTCGTATATTCTCCGTACTTCCGTGGCAAATTTTGATCTAAACTCTTTTTTATTTTGATATTTGTTGAAAGAAATCAATGATATGTTATATAGAATCGGATCGGGTATCGATTTTCATCAGCTGGTAGAAGGAAGGGAATTATGGATTGGTGGCATTAAGATTTCTCATAAAAAAGGTGCGCTGGGTCACAGCGATGCCGACGTTTTGATCCACGCTATTTGTGATGCTTTATTAGGAGCTGCCTGCCTGGGTGATATCGGTATTCATTTTCCCAATACCGCAGAGGAGTTTAAAAATATTCAAAGCCGGATACTGTTAGAAAGGACTGTTGAGTTGATCAAAAGGGAAAGCTATCGGGTAGTTAATATTGACAGTACTGTCTGCGCGGAAGAGCCGAAGATTAAGCCCTACTCCGGGGAAATGCAAAAACTCATTGCAGGAATAACCGGCGTCACCATGAACGATGTATCCATTAAGGCCACCACCACAGAAAAAATGGGGTTTATTGGTCGTGAGGAAGGTATCGCAGCTTATGCGACTGTACTGTTACAAAAAACTTCCTAGTCTGTCCGCCTGTTTCATCACTTCTTGCTTGTTGTCTCTTGTTCCTTGTCCCTATCTTTGCCCGCATGTCAACGGTTAATATCAGGATCATCAATAAATCAAATAACCCGCTTCCGGACTATGCTACCGCCCATTCATCCGGCATGGATATAAGAGCTCACCTGCAGGAACCGCTGACCATTCAATCATTTGAAAGAATACTTGTACCTACGGGCCTTTATATTGAATTACCCCACGGATATGAGGCGCAAATAAGGCCAAGAAGTGGCCTGGCAATTAATCACGGCTTGACCTGCCTCAACAGTCCGGGAACGATTGATGCCGATTATCGCGGAGAGATCAAGATCGTGCTGATCAATTTGTCAAAACAGCCACATATTATTCAGCCCGGGGATCGTATAGCACAGATGATCGTTCAAAAAACCGAAAGGGCCATCTTTGTATCCGTCGACGAATTAAGCGAAACCGAAAGAAGTTCCGGTGGTTTTGGTCATACCGGGAAACAATAAAAAACAACCATGCGAGTCTTTTTTATCCCAGCTATCTTCCTGTTGCTAATTGCCTCTTGTAAACCAACAAAAAAAATCCAGACAGCCATCCTTAAAAAGGATGTACCGGTGCTAAAAAGTGATACTTTATCAGTGACGCTTATCGACCATGCGAGAGAAGATTCCATGAAAAGAGTGGATTCCATAAAGTTTATAAAAGATACCTATCACGCCATACTTGCCAACCATATCAATTTTAAAACTTTCTCAGCAAAAATCGATGTGGACTATATAGATGCTGATGATAAAAAGTACAATGTAAATGCTTTTTTAAGAATGTATAAAGACAGCATTATTTGGATAGATATTCACGCCTTTCTTGGAATTGAGGCGTTGAAGGCGCTTATTACAAGAGATTCTGTGAAGATATTAGACAAGCAAAACAAGCTTTACACTGCCCGTAGTATTGAATATCTCCAGGAAGTAAGTCAGTTACCCGTTGATCTTTCCACCTTACAGGATCTTTTGATCGGCAATGCCGTTTTCTTGGACAGCAATATTGTTTCTTATTCCAGGTCCGACAATTCGATTTCGCTATTAAGCATCGGGAAAATATTCAAAAACCTGGTTACTTTAAATGAAGGCAATTTGTTGCTACGTATCAAGCTGGACGATGCGAATGAATTGCGGAACCGGACTGGCGATCTTACCTATGATGACTACGAGAACAAAGTAGGAGTAAACTTTCCGAAAACAAGAAAAATCACTTTCGCGGAGAAAAAGAAACTTGACGTAAGGTTGGAATTTAAACAGTATAATTTTAATGAGGACTTAACATTTCCATTCTCAATTGGTAAAAATTATAAAACAAATTAAAGCGATAAAATTTAATTTGCAATGTGTCGTTCTATCGGTTACCCTCTTTTACTAACCGAATTAAACGTTCTGTCATGAAGAAACTACTTTCTTTTATTCTGATTATTTTTTCAGGCGCTGCCACGGCCTACGCGCAAGACGACAAGACGCAAATGGAAAAGGAACGACAGGATATTCAGCACGAACTTGCAGACCTTCAAAATTCCTATAACCAAATCAAGGGTCAAAAGAGCGTTACATTGGGTCAGTTAAATGTTTTAAAGCGTAAGATCGAAGTACAGGAGAAATACCTTAACAATATCAATAGAGAAATAAGATATCTCAATGATGATATTTATCGCAGTACCCTCGAGATCATTAAAATGAGAAAGCAACTTGATACACTAAAAGCACAATATGCGAGAAGCGTGGTGTATGCCTACAAAAACAGGAGTACTTATGATTTCCTGAATTTTGTTTTCTCCGCTTCTAACTTCAATGATGCGCTCAAAAGAATCGAGTATTTAAAATCATATCGCTCTTACCGTGAGCAACAGGTAAATAGTATTATACAAACGCAACAGGAAATAGAGTCCAGGAAAAGATTGCAGATCGGCCAGATGGAAGAGAAAAAGCAGGCTATACAAAACCAGGCAAAGCAAGTGGAGGTTTTGCAAAGCCAACGTAAAGAAAAGGATGAAGCTGTAACAGAACTCAAGTCGAAAGAAAAGGAATTGAAAGGGCAAATGGCTTCCAGGCAAAAACGAGATCGCGATCTTAAAAATGCAATTCTTGCGATTGTACGAAGAGAAACGAAAAAAGCGGAAGATGAAGCCAGGGCGAAAGCGGCCGAAAAAACTACTACAAGCAGTAGCCCGGACGTAGCCAGCGCAACACCCAATGCAAAAACAGAAACGACCCTACGCAAACCAGCAAACTATTTGGATCTAAATGCGGAAGATGTAAAGCTCAATGCAAGTTTTGGAGTAAACAAGGGCAAATTGCCCTGGCCAGTCGACAATGGTTACGTGAGTATTCATTTTGGCAGGTATGAAATCGAAGGCACGAGTC
>DASXOT010000422.1:0-3642 GCA_036494065.1 Chitinophagaceae bacterium | reverse complement strand
ATAAGTTTGCGTATTAAATCATTCAAATTTGAGTGCTCAGGCTACTCACACCCGCCTTGTAAAAGAAACAGCCTTTTCCCTGGGATTCGATTTTTGCGCGATTGCCAGGGCGGAAAAGCTGGATGATGATGCCAGACGACTCGAAAGATGGCTAAACAAAGGCATGCAAGGTTCCATGAAATACATGGAAAATTTATTTGATTTGAGGGTTGATCCTCAAAAATTGGTACCCGGAGCAAAATCTGTGATTACGGTTCTAATGAATTATTTCCCAAGTAAACAGCAAAATGCCAACGCACCCAGGATTGCCAAGTATGCCTACGGAAAAGACTATCACGATATAATCAGGAACCGATTAAACATCTTCCTGGCCACTCTTCGCGAAAAGATTGGAAAGATTCATGGAAGAGGATTCGTTGATTCGGCGCCAGTGCTCGAAAGAAGCTGGGCGCAGAAAAGTGGATTGGGTTGGATAGGAAAAAATGGTAACCTGATAACGAAGCAAAGTGGTTCGTTTTATTTTATCGCCACTTTGATCACCGATGCTGAATTAAATCCTGATGATGCTTTTGTAAAAGATTATTGCGGCAGCTGTACAAAATGTATTGACTCCTGCCCAACCGAAGCCATCCTGCCGGATAAGGTCGTAGATGGCAGCAAGTGTATTTCGTATTTTACCATTGAGTTAAAAGAAATGATGTTGCCTTCGGAAATGAAAGGGAAATTTGACGACTGGATGTTTGGCTGCGACGTTTGCCAGAATGTGTGTCCATGGAATAGGTTTTCGAAGCCCACTGATGAAATCGAGTTCAAACCTATTCATGAACTTCTGAGCTTTTCATTACAGGATTGGGAAGAGATGACAGAGGAGTCTTTTAAAAAAATTTTCAAAGATTCTCCCATACGACGCTCGAAATTCGAAGGCATCAAACGTAATCTGAAGTTTCTTACCTCATAAATTTCTAAAAACTAAAACTTCCACCCTATCTTCAGAGATAATCTTCTTAAGTGATAGTCGTTGCGGTCATACAGTTCCATTGGGGATGAGATAAATGGCGTGTAAAGGATGTACATAGGTTTTGACTTTTCACCGCTGTATTTGTAACTATAGCCTACCTGGAGGAGAATGGCATCGTTCCTTTTCCCAATACCTATTTTGTAACCGATACCCGTGCCCCAATACAGACCGTTCAACATTTTTGCTTCGCCATACCCTGGATAAGAAGCCCTCTCATCTTCCCACGGAAAATTAATACCGCCGTCGGCTGAGATAAAGAAATTTCTATTTCCATTTGGGAAAATGTCTTTTGTTATATCGACAAATACCGGAATGCTTTTTTGATAATACCAATCCAAGCCGGTCCCTATGCCGGCAAACCATGTTTTATATTTAAATCCATTGATGGTTTGCAATTGCCATTTTGAACCATGTTCTCCTTCTGTAAGACCCACATAGTTTTGTGAGGAGAACAAAAATTTGTTCTGAGCAGCAGCTGATAACGACAAAGAAATAACGGCGGCAATAAGTAATAATTTCATGATTTAGTTTTGAGAGTTAACAGGCAATTTGCTGCGTTGAACCAGTTGACCCGGCTGGCTATAATCATATTGATAAAGACCATCGGTAGCCACCACTATCAGGTTTTTGTTCCAAGCAATCACATCAGAGGCTTCGATGCCTGCAATATTTGTTTTTAAAACAGGATTGAATGGATGGGTCACATCAAATTCTTTTAAGCCAGCTTTACCATCACAGATAAAAAGTTGTGTGCCATCCTTTGCCAGTCCATGCGGACCGGTCATGGGATAAATTTTAATCAGGGAGGCCGATGAAAGATTTGAAATATTCAGAACGTCCAGTTCATTGGCTGACCCGCCACAAAGCGTTCCGTCATGCAGCGTTACATAAGCAATGCTGTCGTCTGCGATGACAGGATCACACGAGCGAACATGCTGAAATTGACCAACACTTTCCGGCGATGATGGATTGGCAATATCGTAAATGAACATGCCATTGAACGAACCGATAAATAATTTGTCTCTGAATGAATAAATCGTTTCAATATTCCAGTTCATTGTGTTCGTCGCCATTTCCTGCGGATCGGTAGCGTTGCTAATATCAAAACTATTTAAAGCATAACCATTGACGGTATACAAGTAATCATTTACTATGGTAAATCTTGCTGTGGAACCGGAAATGCCGGGAGTCGCTTGCGCATTTTGTACAAAGTCTCCGGATGCGCTGCCGGGGGTCAGGGTGTAAGCAAAAGGATAAGAAGCTGATTGAATATCGACAGTTGTGTCTTTCCTTATCCAATCGACGATCACCTGGCTGCTATCGGCAACGAAACCATTCTCGTAAATACGCCCGGGGAAAATGTTTGGAATATATTTTACAAACTGGGCGTGCAATGGATTTGAAATGTCAATCACCACAAGATCGGCATATAGGTCAGCATATAATGTATTTCCCTTTACGGCAATGTCGAGATTGCCAGGGATATTGATAAAGGCTTTTTCAATAGGGCTGGCAGGATTTGAGTTATCGATGATGTGAACACCTTTATCGACCTCGTTCAGAAAAATATAGTTGTTATATAAAAAGAGTTTGCCCGGAGACTTGATTTCTTGCGGTGGATTGCTCCTGATGTTGGCATATACTTCCGTTTTGGATTTATAAACAGGAATGAAGACGGAATAAGTATGAGTGAGTTTATCCTTCATACAACCCTGCTGCATGACACAGATGGTGACGGCCAGGATGGCAATTACCGGTTTTTTCATAACCATGTTTGGGACGGTGACAACAATGCAAAAGAAATCGTTGCATCATTTGTTTTTCTTTTTCCCGAAGAATATTGTGCCTTCTATGCCAGTGTATAAAAAATATTTTCTTTCGTCAAAATCTGATTTGATGATCTTATTCAACTGAAAAGAAAACTGGGGGCCAATATTCCATTCAAACCCTTTTTTCACCATGTGGTAACTAAGGCCTGTCAAAAGACTTATATTTCCTTTAGCGAACTGATCGTTCTTATGATAATAAATCCCGAAGCCTGTAGTATCATACACAAGAGCGTTTGTCGACACCAGGTAAGAGACTGAAATGCCGGCATCCAGGGACAGGAAATGGCGGGGATCAGCCGTGAGCCGCCAGTTGAAGAGAAGCGGCAATTCTATAAAATGAAACCGATCAATAAAAGTTGTCTGGCCAGTCCCACCATAATAGGTGCTGATGCTCATCAAACCCGCCAACAGACTATTGTTACTTTGTTTAAATCCTATGTGAATTTTATCGGTAAGATATGCATAGGTAAGCCCGGTCGATAAGCTGCTTCGTTTCGAGATTGTCCTTTTGATAACAACACCCGCTTTGAAAGCAAATGAAGATTGATTGCCTAATTGTGTGTTGAAAGCTGCCCCGGGCGTACCGCTACCGCCATAAACACCGGGACTATACGCGCTCAAATTCGCCTTTTTCCCAATACCCGCCAGGAGAAACTTGTCTTTAATAATCGATGGTCCGGCAGAAACGCTCACGCCCCATTCCAGTTTCTGAGATTCATTGCTTTCCACTTTTGGCTTAGTAACCCGCGCTATTGCACTGTCAATTTTGTTTGTTTTAGCATCGACATTTTTTTT
>DASXOT010000421.1:0-1541 GCA_036494065.1 Chitinophagaceae bacterium | reverse complement strand
CGAATGAATAACAAAAAAAACGCCACAGGTAAATACAATAAGCGTTCTTTTTCTTCCAATAAACAATCGCTCGTGATTACGCCTGATAAATTTTGAAAGATTAAATAATGCGATACCAAGAAAACTAATGTTCAGATAGCAGCAAAACAAATTTGCCAATGTAAAATAAAGAGTATTCTTCCATAAAAGAAATGAAGAAGCAATATACAGATTTAATAAAACAATCCTATATATAGACATATAACGATACAGAAACATTTCTAATATGATTTAAAAGATATTAGATATTATGGTTGAACGGCAAATATAATTTATGAAATCATACTTTCTTCCACTATAAACGTAAAAAAATTGAAATACGTTCCTTAACGCTAAATATATTTAAATAGTTAGTTTTACAAAATATAATTAATGAAATTGCGTTTCAGCCACCTTATTTAACTGCAACCCATACTATTACCACAATTCAAACATTTATAACAAGTACCGCTTCGCACCGTTATGTGGCCACAAACATTACAGGAGGGAGCATCACTCTGCATGCTTTTAGCAGCAGCATTCACTGCATCTAATCCTGCTTCTGATTTTATTGCGCTGGTTACAGCAGCTTTTTGTTTTTGTGATGATGTATGAACATGTACGTGCACGTTGCTTAATGCGGGTTTGGTAAGCATACTTACATCTTCATTACTTTCAACATTAGAAATTTCAGGCTTATCTATAACATGCACAAGGTCTGTTCTGCCGAGATATTCATATGCCAAAGCGCGAAATACAAAATCTACCAAAGAAGTTGTTGTCTTAATATTCGGATGGTCAACCATGCCGGCTGGTTCAAACTTAGTGAACACAAATTTTTCAACAAATTCATCCAATGGAACGCCGTATTGCAACCCAACAGAAATAGCAATGGCAAAACAGTTCATTAAGCTGCGCAAGGTTGAACCTTCTTTAGCAAGATCAATAAATATTTCTCCTAATGTTCCATCATTATATTCACCAGTACGAAGAAATAAAACCTGCCCGTTTATTTTAGCTTTTTGCGTAAAGCCGCGCCTTTTTGCAGGTAATGTTTTTCTTTCAACAATCTGCGACAATTTTCTTTTCAAAGATGTATCGTTGCTTGCCTGCATGCGTTTATGCACTTCTTCCAACAAGTCTTCGGCAGTTAATTTAGATAAGTCAACAATGTTAGGTTCGGTTTGAAGGCTTACAGCTTCCAGTTTGCTGTTTCCGGTTTCCAATTGTTTTTCTTCCATCTTATCGTTTTCTTTACTTTCAGACTTCTTTTTCTTCTTTTCTGATTTATTACTCAGTGGCTGAGAAAGTTTAGAACCATCACGGTATAGCGCACAGGCTTTTAAACTTAGTTGCCAGCTTAACATATAAGCATCAGCAATTTCTTCAATAGTTGCTTCATGTGGAAGATTTATTGTTTTAGAAATAGCGCCACTCAAGAATGGTTGGCAAGCTGCCATCATTCTTATATGTCCATGAGCATGAATATATCTTTCGCCTTTTTTTCCGCATCTGTTTGCGCA
>DASXOT010000420.1:0-2617 GCA_036494065.1 Chitinophagaceae bacterium | reverse complement strand
TGATGATTGTTTTTGCAAGAGCCACTCTGGCTTTTTCACCGCCGCTGAGTACTTTTATTTTCTTTTCTACATCATCACCGCTAAAAAGAAAGCAACCTAATAAGGTTCGTAATTCGAGATCAGTTTTCTGACTGCCACATTCCTTCATTTCATCCACCACCGTATTGTTTACATTCAATGCCTCTAGCTGGTGCTGCGCATAAAATGCTTCTTCTACGTTATGGCCCCATTTTCTTTCCCCTTCAAATGCTTCTGTGCCCGCGATGATCCTGAGTAAAGTTGATTTACCCTTTCCATTAGCACCTATCAGGGCGATTTTGTCGCCGCGGTCAATCTCAGCACTTGTGTGTTCAACAACTATATTTTCTGCGAATGATTTTGACACATCTTTGAGTTCGGTCAAAACTTTCCCCGGCGTTTTATCTACGCGAAAATTGATTTTGATATTGGGTCGCTCAACATTGGGTTCCTCAATTCGATCCAGTTTTTCCAATTTCTTAATCAGGCTTTGCGCCATTGAAGCCTTACTGGCTTTAGCGCGGAATCGTTCGACCAGCCGTTCATTTTGGCGGATGTAGTCTTGCTGGTTTTCAAATGCCTTTTGCTGAAGATCTATGCGGACTGCTTTTTCTTTTTCATAAAAGTCATAGTTCCCATTATAGAAATGTAATTGTTGCTGATAAAGCTCTATGATCTTTGTTACCATACGATTTAAAAAATATTTATCATGGCTTACGATTACCACAGATCCCTGGTAATGCTGGAGGTATTTTTCCAACCATTCGATGGAAGGAAGATCGAGATGGTTGGTCGGCTCATCCAATAATAAAAGATCAGGTTGTTGCAGGATCATTTTTGCCAGCAGGACTCTCATTCTCCATCCTCCACTAAACTCCCTGTAAGGGCGTTGCAAGTCGATGTTGGCAAAGCCCAGGCCCTGTAACACTTCTTCAGTTTTATGATGAATATCATAGCCGCCTAAAGTTTCAAGTTCATGAAGTTTATCGCTATAATCTTGGAGCGGCTCTTCTGCGTTTTCGCCAGGCGCGATCTGCTCGAGCTTTTTCCCTAAGTCTTCAATCTCTTTTTCCAGCCTCAGCACTTTTTCGAATGCGGCAAGAGCAACTTTGAGAATAGAATCATTCGTGTCAAAGCTTAAAAGATCCTGGTGTAGGTATCCGATCGTTAATTCGCGGCTTCTTTCAACCGAGCCGTTAGACGGGAGATATTCCCCAACCAACAATTTTAGAAGCGTGGATTTTCCAGTGCCATTGTAACCAATAAGGCCAATTCTTTCGTTGGGCTGAATATGCCAGGTTGCTTCTTCGACAATGATCCTGGAGCCAAATTCAAATGTTACGTTTTGTAAACCTGCGAGCATTTCTTTTTTTGTTAAGCTACGATGGATGAAGAGTCCATGGTCCACGGTCGAAAGTCCACAGACGACAGACGTCCTTCAGTGCGCAAAAATAACGATAAGTAGTCTCCTCTACTTTGAATTATCTTTGGCGAAATTTTTTGATCAGAATGAAAAAGGTTTTGCTGATATATCTCATACTCATTGCCGGTATTTTGATTTGGTACTACGGAGTTGGAAAAGAAAAAAGGATTTTTGATGATGCAAACGGAAAAGCATTGAAGGTAAGCAAGCATAGTCCTGTATTTAACGAATCGATGGAAGACATAATGACGAACTATTATAAACTGACATCCGATTTTGTAAAGGGAGACACGCTGGCGATAAGTGAGAACGCAGATAAATTAATAATGGCATTGGATAGTTTGAAAATCGACGAGCTGAAGAAAGACTCATCGATCTTTGAAACTGCTTTTACGATCTGGCAGGACACGCGGACTGAGCTGGCCGGCATGCTGAGTGATCCATCGTTGCAAGCCAGGAGAGAATCGTTCAATCTTTTTTCTAATGAATTGTTCACACTTCTGTTAACGATTAGATATGACCTCGGTAATCTCTATTGGATGGAATGTTCCTCGGCTTTTGGCGAGGATACACCTGGTAACTGGATCGGCGAAAATGAGAAATCAGTCAATCCATATGGTAAGCAAAACTGCGAGGATTTAAAGAAGACAATTAAACCAACTGATTCAACCGGCAAGAAATAGTTGCAAATAATGACCTCGTAGTTGTACATCAATTTTAAATAAATGATCTTGTTATTTCGATTGCATACAAGATTACTGGGGTGACATCGTCACGTCCTTTGTGCCAGCTTCGGGTATTAAGCTAATGGGACACAACGAACACAAAGGGTACATAAAGTGCACAATGATTGCACGCCAGCCGAGTTATAGCGGCGAATTTATGATTTAGGTTACCAATCATTTTCTCAACTCCACTTTCACAATTCAAAATATTAAATGAAAGAAAATTTATTTCTTGGCCGAAAATAATGTCCATGGATAAGCAATCATGTCGTGTAAATATTTTGATTGCCATGTAAATTCAGGGTGTTGCTTAAAAAAGCTGGCAGCTATAAAGTTTTCACCGCAAGGATGACCCATGTGAGCCCACAACTGCATATTTTTCGCCAAATCAGCGGTCGTTACTTTTCCCTGTACAGCCCCAATGGGATAGTAGGGTACCCATGAATATTCA
>DASXOT010000419.1:0-3097 GCA_036494065.1 Chitinophagaceae bacterium | reverse complement strand
ACATGTTTTTTCATCACGTCAACAGGACAGATGAAATCAAGTCGCCACGGTTTTTTGTTGACCATGAAATTTTTCCCCAGACGAAAGATGTGATCGTGACGAGAGCGATACCCCTTAAGATTGAGATTGTTTTTGGCGATTATAAAACGGCAAAAATTGACAGTACTTTCTTCGGAGCCATTGTTCAATATCCAAATAATGTCGGTTCCATAGAAGGCTACCATGATTTTATCAATGAGGTTCATAGCGCGGGCGGCTACCTGGCGATGGCCACTGATTTGCTTGCCCTGACCTTGTTGACCCCGCCTGGTGAACTAGGCGCGGATGTCGCGATCGGCTCTGCGCAACGATTGGGAGTTCCACTCGGCTATGGTGGTCCGCATGCGGCCTTTTTCTCAGCAAAGGACGAATTCAAACGAGCTATGCCCGGAAGGATCATTGGGGTTAGCGTTGATGCAGAGAACAATCGCGCGCTCCGCATGGCTCTGCAAACGAGGGAGCAACATATCAAGCGGGAAAAAGCCACCTCCAATATTTGTACAGCACAGGCATTGCTGGCAAATATGGCGGCGATGTATGCCGTATATCATGGTCCGGAGGGGTTAAAGAGCATTGCAAAAAGAGTTGCATTGCTTACTCAAATTGTAGCAACTGAAATCCGGGAGAGAGGTTTTGAATTAGTATCCGAAAACTTCTTCGATACGATTGTGGTTAAAGTTGCCGATATAAAACCCTTCAGGGAAAAAGCTGAGCAGCAGGAAATTAACTTAAGATACATTAGCGATAAACGTATAGGCATTTCATTGGATGAAACTGTTTCATTGAATGACCTTTATGACTTAATTAATTGTTTTGAGAACGACACGGACCCCGTCACTTTTTCTATCAATGAGGATGAAGAACTCAATCATATTCCGTCTTTCGCAGTTCGCACTTCACATTTTTTGACTCACCCGGTTTTCAACATGCATCATAGCGAGACACAGATGATGCGATATATCAAATACCTGGAAAATAAAGATCTTTCTCTCAATACATCGATGATCTCTCTCGGAAGCTGCACTATGAAACTTAATGCAGCGAGCGAGATGATCCCTTTGAGTTGGGTGCACTGGAGTCGCATGCATCCATTTGTTCCTACGGAACAGGCAAAGGGATATAAACAAATCGTGGACGAACTCAGTGATTATTTGAATACAACTACAGGTTTTGATGCTTGCAGCCTTCAGCCCAATAGTGGTGCGCAGGGTGAGTTTGCGGGGTTGCTAACTATTAGAAATTATCACCTGGCAAATGGAGACGCAAACCGTAATGTGATTTTGATCCCGATTTCTGCGCATGGAACAAATCCTGCTTCGGCAGTGATGGCGGGAATGAAAGTGGTGGTAGTAAAAGCTTTGGAGAATGGATATATTGATGTAGCGGATTTTAAGGCTAAGGCCGAGCAGTATGGTAAAACGCTCGCAGGAACCATGATCACGTATCCCAGTACATATGGCATATTTGAAGAAGAAATAAAATTGATCTGCGATATTGTTCATCAACACGGAGGGCAAGTATATATGGATGGAGCCAATATGAATGCTCAGTGCGGATTAACCTCACCTGCTACTATCGGTGCGGATGTGTGCCATCTGAATTTGCATAAAACATTTTCCATTCCTCATGGAGGTGGTGGACCGGGTATGGGTCCTATCTGTGTGAAAAAGCATTTGGCCGAATTCTTACCGGGACATGTGTCAATGGTCAATGGGCAATGGTCAATGATCAATGGCAACAGTCTAACTCCCAACCAGGCAAAACCCATTTCTTACGGTGCAGTAAGTTCGGCTCCGTACGGTAGCGCAAGCATTTTGTTGATCAGTTATGCGTATATACGCATGCTCGGCTACGAAGGCGTAAAGAAGGCAACGGAGTACGCCATATTGAATGCAAACTATATGAAGGCAAGGCTGGAAAGAGATTTCGATATTCTTTATACGAGCAATAATGGAACCTGCGCTCATGAATTTATCGTTGACCTGCGTCCATTTAAAGATTCTGGCAGTGTAGAAGCAGAAGATATAGCCAAGCGCCTGATGGATTATGGTTTCCATGCTCCTACTATGAGCTTCCCGGTGCCGGGGACAATCATGATCGAGCCTACCGAAAGTGAAGACAAAGCTGAATTGGATCGCTTTTGCGATGCATTACTCAGCATCCGTGAAGAAATAAAAGAAATTGAAGAAGGTAGTTCGGACAAAAAAGATAACGCATTGAAGAATGCACCTCACACTCAATCATCGGTTATTAGCAACCAATGGTCCCATTCGTATAGCAGAGAAAAAGCTGCTTTTCCATTGGGCTATGTACGGCAAAATAAATTCTGGCCATCTGTCGCGCGGGTAAACAATACCGTTGGCGATCGTAATTTGATTTGTATTTGTGAGCCTACAAGTAGTTATGCTGAGCAGGAAGTTTAATTTTGTGATCCTATAAAAATTTGATTATGTCATTAATGAATCAGAACGACCCCAAAAAAGGGAAAAAAGGTAATAAAAATCAAAAGCCCAATCCTTCAGGTTCCAAGTTTATTCCAAAGGGTGGCCCTGGAAAGAGCACAGGATTTTCACAGAGGCCCCACAAAGCAGGAGGAACACGAGGAAGCTAAGAAGTTTTTAATGCGATGAACAATGGGATACCAGGGGCACAAATGATTGTCCCACAACCGGTATTTCAGCATAACAATCTTTGGAAAGAAAATTGCAGAGTTTCCTTTGTTAAAGGATAAATGCAATGGACTCAACATCGAATAGATCGGAAAAATATTTTATTTCGAAAAGTGTCGACGATTTTTTTTCTTCACTTCACGACATTGGAAAATTTACAGTACAATTTTTCAAAGAAGCATTTACACCTCCCTTCGAATGGCAGGAAGTGATCAAGCAGTGTTACCAGGTGGGTTATAAATCTTTTTCGCTCATTACACTTACAGCATTTATTACGGGAATTGTTTTTACAAAGCAATCCAGGCCATCACTGGCAAGCTTTGGTGCTACATCATGGCTGCCCTCCCTGATTGGAATTGCCATCATCAAAGCGTTAGCGCCTCTCATTA
>DASXOT010000418.1:0-2163 GCA_036494065.1 Chitinophagaceae bacterium | reverse complement strand
TACTTTTGACACGCTGCTAATGTTGTTGTTTGTGCCGTTGTATGTTCTGAATGGGGCGCGGATTCTCAATAATGATATATTTATTAAAGGAGGATCTATTGCCGGCGCTTGCACATGCACAAATAGATTTCCTATGGCTGCCTTTCTTTGTTGGCCCATCGATGAAATAAAAAGTGAGAGAAAAAAGATGAGGCAAAAGATTATTAGTAAAAATTTTCTCGTAGTCATGGTTGTAGATTTTAAGAGTAAGGAGATTTTTCATAAACACAATGAGTTGCCTTGTACCCGCAAAGAAGATGCAGATAACTCATCGCTTATTGATAACGTATAGAGGGGATACCTGAAACGATTGATAAGATGGATCGGGTATTGATCGGGGGGTTTATAGCAGCTCCTCAATCATTCGCGCATTCGCGTAGCTTTCATTCGAGCTCATTCGCCCTAGTAGGGCCATCTCTCGAAAATATTCCCGAAGAAAATAAATGATTACGACTGTTGAGTGATATAGCAACAAATAGTTGATGTAAAATTGGAAGTGAGACAAGGCGTCCAGCAACAAAAAATTTAGCAATTAGCCAGTTGGTCTTCATGAATAATATTTTTAAATGGTTAAAAATACTACTTCACAAAGATGTAAATCTTACAACAAAATCCGTTATACAATTCAGGAAAAATATTACATAATTAGGAAGAAAAATAACGTGAGTTTGAACTTCGCTTCAATTATAAAAATTCCACCGGAATGAGTGTTTTGTATTCGGATTTTTTAAAGACAGAAGGAGTAAATCCCGTTATTTTTTTAAATTGGGCTGAGAGATGCGCTGTACTGCTATAATGTAATTTCATCGCTATTTCGGAAAGACTGAGTTCGTTATACAGAAGCAATTGCTTGACCCGTTCGATCTTGTTGAGGATAATAAAATGCTCGATAGTAGTCTTCTTAACCCTGGAAAAAATCTTTGACAGGTGAGTGTAATTTACTTTCAACTTGCCACTGATATAGTTTGAATATTTTACTATGGGTAATTCATCCGAAAAATGGATCATTTCAATGATCACATTCCGGATTTTCTCGGTCAAAATGCGTTCTCTATCCGAGAGCAATTCAAATCCGTGCTGGCGCAAGATGTCTTTTAAAGCATCATATTTCTGGCGAGAAAGAGTTTCCTTCAATTCTACTTCACCAATGTCGACCGAGAGAGGCTGTAGTCCGAAATTCTCAACGATAGTCTTTACTTCACTGTCTGTGCGGAGGGCGGCTATGTCTTTAATGAATAGTTTCATGGGGTTGTTTCAATAGATATCAGATGGCTGCTTTATATCAAAAACTTTTCCATTTTCGACAAATCATTAAAATAAATCGAAAATCCCTGATTTTTTTGTGTCTAATCATCCCAAACTCGTTAAAGTATAATATATCGTCCCGGAGTTATTAAAAATTTTGGCGACATGATTGATTTATTAGGTAAATTGAACATATACGAACGTGACATTAAAACACTTTTTACCATGCGACAAGTAGTTTCCTTTTTATTCTTTTCACTATTGCTGGTCAGCCTAACATCCTTAGTAAGTAATGGTCACACTAACCTGGCTCCCGCTAAATCGCCAATTGAAGGCAGATGGGATATTACTATCGATATGTTAGGGAAAGAAACTCCTTCCTGGCTCGAAGTGACTCATTCAGGTACACATATTTTGGTGGGCCAGTTTGTAGGCCCGGGTGGAAGTGCACGCCCTATCTCCCAGGTAAATTTTGAAAATGGTAAAGTCAGTTTTTGGATCCCTCCACAATGGGAAACAGGAAGTAATTTAAGTTTTGATGGTAATCTCCAGGGCGATAACTTAAATGGCGTTATTACTTTCCCGGATGGAAAGAATTATAATTTCAAGGCAGTTCGCGCTCCTGTTCTTGCACCAAAAGCAAACCCTGTTTGGGGAAAGCCAATTAGCCTGTTAAACGGGGCCGACCTGCAAGGGTGGCATCCTTCTGGCCAAACCAACCAATGGACCTTTGAAAACGGTATTTTAAAAAGTCCAAAACCAGGTTCCAACATAATTACCGACGCAACATTCACAGATTTCAAATTACATGTTGAATTCCGTTATCCGGCTAATGGCAACAGTGGTGTTTATCTCCGTGGTCGGTATGAAGTACAAATT
>DASXOT010000417.1:0-1695 GCA_036494065.1 Chitinophagaceae bacterium | reverse complement strand
GTTTTAATCGGAATCGCCCTTTATCCAGAATTTATGATGCCGATCGAGCCACTGACAGAAATTTTTTTCCGATTCGGACGTCAAACAAGAGTTTAACACCCATAACCAAACATAACCCAAATGTCCAAAGTGCTCATTATTGCCGGCATGCATAGGTCCGGAACCTCCCTTATTACTCAATGGCTACATAGGTGTGGCCTTTTCGTCGGGAAGACCCTCGCAGGGCCTGATATAGGAAATGATCAGGGCTTTTTTGAAGACACAGATTTTCAGGATGTCCATAAACAGTTATTGCGAAAAAGACATTGCTCGCCGATTGGTTTTGAAGACAAACCCTTTCCCGAACTCGATGCCAATGAAAAAAGGGAGCTACTAAGTATCATCGAAAAAAAAGAAAGCGAACAAACCGAATGGGGTTGGAAGGATCCAATCACCTGTTTGTTCCTTGATGCATATCGTGAACTTGTCCCTTCCGCTTTTTACCTCGTCATTGTAAGAGATTTCAGATCGACTGTAAGTTCTCTCGTAACACGAGAACATAAAGTGGATATGAAAAGATTTCAGACCAAAAAAGGTTTATCACGGTTAAAATGGAAATTATTCAAAAGAAAGAAAATAATGAGGCCGTTTGAGTTCTATTCCGAAATGTTCCTGCGGGTATGGATACACTATTACGAAGAAATATTTGATCATGTGCGATCGCTTCCCGAGAGCCAATATCTGTTTATAAATTATTCTCAGCTCCTGGAAAACGATCGATGGCTATTTGACCGGTTAAAAAACGAGTGGAGCTTTTCATTGGATTATTTTCCATTCTCAAAAGTGTACAAAAAGGATCTGATAAGCGAAGTAGAATCCTTTGAACAATACATCCACGATAAAGAATTGCTTGCCAGGGCAAAAAAAATTGAGATGGAATATAATCGCTATTTGCACCGGCGACAAAAAGTTGCGTAGGGCTTACAACAATTGTTGCGGCCTTGACCGGCAATAGGTTTAATTGTTTTCCGTATATTTTTTAAAGCTGTCCATAATAGCCTGCCAGCCTCCGCGCTGCATTTCCAAAGAATTTGTGCTTTCGGCCTCAAAAATTTCCACCACGTTTGTGCTCTTCCCTTCCGCACTAAAATTTACTTTTACTTTTCTTCCATCGCCAATCGTGTATTCGATATATTCTCCTGGGTTAATTGCGTCATAGACTCCACTAAAATCAAAACCCATGCTGCCGTCCCTTGCTTCCATTCTTGAAGAAAAATTGCCACCTACCCGCAGGTCGTTTTTTGCCCAGGGAGTATGCCAATCATCCGAGGCATTGTTCCATTCAGTTATGTGTTCGGGGCTGGTCCAGTATTTCCAGACTTTTTCTGTCGGAGCATTCACCGTAGTCTTTACGGTTATCACCGGTTTACTTGTCGTTTCCATTATTGAAATATTGAGTTACTATTTGTTTTTAACAATACAAACATCTGACTAATATTTCAAACAACTAGGGTGTCGGAGCGACAAATGAGAAGGCAGGATGCGACATCAAGCTAAACAACAGGCATCCGGGACGGTCGCTAATATTATTGAAACAGCGGTTCTCCTACGAGATGAATTAGCACAATTAACGAAGTATATAGGTGATGCTGCCAACAGGCGCGCGGTACGATCCGGTTTTCAAAGCACCTCGCAATTCGCTACGATCATAAGAAG
>DASXOT010000416.1:0-4115 GCA_036494065.1 Chitinophagaceae bacterium | reverse complement strand
AAAACGATAATCGGATATTTCTTCGCCTCGTCAAATGAAATGGGATAAAGTATCCGATACGGAAGCCGCTGGTTGTTCCGTATAAATACCTCTTTTTTATATTCGGTGAAGTCCTGTGCCTGTCCAAAAAAATTGAACAATAGTAATCCGGTCAAAATGGTAACTCGCATATATCTATGTCAGAACCGAATGATAAAATGCTGCTTTTCTTTAAATTCCTTCCTGAAAAAAATAATCCCGATAAAAAACAGATCGATCGAACAGGAAACTGCGGCATTTTCTTTAATAATTTTCCATGCCCCTTCCATTTCCCTGCTCCAATGTACATCATCAAAGATTAAAATGGTATGCTGTCTTGTTTTGGGCAATAACCAATGAAAGTAATTCAGAGTCGGTTTACCGCGATGATTGCCATCCACAAACACAAAATCAATCGAAGGTAAATGATAAAGCACAGAAGGAAGTGTGTAATCAAAATTGCCCTCAACCAGTTTAACATTTTTCACTGCCAGGGCTTCAAAATTCTTTCTCGCCAACTCACTTATCGTCGTTGAGCCTTCCAGACTATAAATTGTTGACTCTGCTTTTGCCCGGGCAAGATATGATGTGGTAAGGCCAAGGGAAGTACCGAGTTCAATAGCCGTGAGAGGTTGATAATATTTTACGATCCGGTAAAGAAGCTGCCCGTATTTTTTAGACTTCACGGCATGTCTCGTCACGGCACCGATTGATCGCTGTTTTGATGGACCAGCGGAAGAACCAGCGCCAAGATCTTCGATTGTCAAAACTGTTTTGTCTCGCAATAGTTTTGCCCTCAGGCTTTCTATGCTTTTGTAATCATCATAAGAGGCGTTATCATTTAAAACATTCTTTATGAAATCGAAAACAAATGGTGAATGAATTCCATGCCCTTTTCCATTCGAAGCAGTGAGATAATAAGAAAGATATTTCGAAGCCAATTGAAATGAAGAATACATGGAGCAAAGTAAAAATTCAAAATTAAAAAATCAAAAAGGGTTCGTGCCGTTTGTCAGCATTCAAATGTTAACCTCTAAATTCTTTCCCAAACCTGGAAGGATAGAGCATAATGATTTTTTTCATCAGGGTCATGGTCATGGTTGCTGGTCAATTTCCATTCGTTCGTATCAAGCGTAGGGAAAAAAGCATCCCCTTCGAAATTGCCATGAACCCGGGTCAAATAGATGCGGTTGGCCTTTGGAAGCGCCGCTTTAAAAATTTCACCACCGCCTGTTATCAGGATTTCCTTTGTATCTGTTTGTGTGGCCAGTGCAATGGCGTTGTCAATGGTTTGAACCGCCTGAACACCTTCTGCTTTCCAGTCCTTATTCCTGGTAATTACAAAGTTTTTTCTTCCATTCAAAGGTTTTCCTAATGCTTCAAATGATTTGCGTCCCATAATGACGGGCATCCCCCAGGTGATGTTTTTAAAATACTTCATATCCTTTGGAAGGTGCCAGGGGAGCTGATTATCCTTCCCTATAACATTATTCTCAGATGCCGCTACGATGAATGAGATCGTCATTGGTCAAAAGTCATTAGTCAGTGGTCATTTGTCATTTGTCATTTGCAGTACTATAAGATAGATGGATCAAATGGCTACAGGTGCTTTGATGGGTGGATGCGATTGATAATTCTCAAGGGTAAAGTCTTCAAAGGTAAAATCAAAAACATCGCTAACAGAAGGATTCAACCGCATTGCCGGTAATGGGAACGGCCTTCTGCTTAACTGAAGGTGCACCTGTTCCAAATGATTATTATAAATATGCACATCCCCAAAACTGTGAATGAATTCACCGGGTTCAAGATTGCACACCTGGGCGATCATCATAGTCAATAGAGCGTAGGAGGCAATATTGAAAGGAACGCCAAGGAAAACATCGGCGCTTCGCTGGTACAACTGGCAACTAAGTTTACCTTCGGCAACATAAAATTGAAAAACGATATGACACGGCATCAAGGCCATTTTGGGTAGATCGGCCACATTCCACGCGCTTATGATAAGCCGACGGCTATCGGGATTGGTTTTGATCTGTCTAATAAGGGCAGTAACCTGGTCAACTATCTTTCCGTCCGCTCCTTCCCAGCTGCGCCATTGTTTACCATATACGGGTCCTAGTTCTCCGTTTTCATCAGCCCACTCATTCCAAATACTCACGCCATGTTCTTGTAGGTAGGCAGTATTTGTTTCACCCCGCAAAAACCAGAGCAATTCATAGATAATGCTTTTCACATGGAGCTTTTTGGTGGTGACTAATGGAAAACCCTTCTGCAAATTAAACCGCATTTGATACCCAAAACAACTTTTTGTTCCTGTTCCTGTACGATCAGATTTTTCAACTCCATTGTCAAGAATATATTGAAGTAAATCCAGGTACTGTTGCATACTGCAATATAAAAAGAACCGTCATTTTATGGATTCATGAGTGCGAATTGTGGGGATATTGGGGAAAACGAGAGAAGCAGCTTCAACAATTTTAAAAAAATCAAAAGGACTATTTTTTAAAATAGGCATCAATCCGTTGTTTTACATTCTCACGTATGTCCATCCAGAACAAATTATAATCTGCAATGTGAAAATTACCAATTCTTGAAGCAAGTCCCGATTTTTGTTCAATATCATCAGGAATTTCAACCCAAAGGATATTTATATCCGGCGCTATAGCCACGCTTATTCTTTTAGAAATGAGTTTATTAAAATCCTTTCCTACGGCACCCTTGTGCATTTCTTTCGGCGTCCAGTTGTTATCTGTCGTCCAGCTGATGGGATTAACACAGAGAGAGTTCCCATTTTCTCGTTTTATCAAAAAATCTTCACTGCCTTTTTTAAAGGTTCTCCACCCCACTACGCATCCTGTTGTAGTAGGCGTGTTTCCAAATGGCAAATTTTTAAAATCATCTTTCGTGATATGCCAGCCGACAATATAGGCGCAAACAAGCTTTTTTTGTAAAGGTTTGCCATCAAAAAAATCCTGTAGCAAACGAACCGCATGCATGGAGCCCTGGCTGTGTGCAGCTATAATGATGGGTCGGCCATTATTCCAGTGATCGAGATAATATTGGAAAGCCGTTTTCAAATCTTCATACGCAAGATCAAAGGCTTTTTTTGACTGATCGCTTTCGACCTGAAAATAGGCTTTCAAATGGGCCTGCCGGTAACGAGGTGCGAAAATTCGACAACTCCCGTTAAATACTGTGGCTTGGTAAAGGATAGTTGTAATATCCGTTTGATGATTTAAAGTCGAATCATCAACATCGGCATTCATATCCGAATGTTGAAAATCTTTAGTATAAGTAGTAGGATGCAGAAAGAAAACATCAACACTCGTATCACGAATTTCATTGTTCAAAAATGAAGGGATACTATCGCTGTAGTCCCATTTAGCAGGATGTGCAGCCCAATAGTACAGATTGCTGTAATCAGGAGCTGCAGGTGCCATGTTTTCCGCGCTTTCGCTTCTTTGTTGCCGCCGCTCCTTTATTTTTTCCCTAAGAGTTTGTGAATAGGGAAAATGAAAGAAGGATATAATAACTAAGAGAAGAAAAAATTGTTTCATAAGTTGGGGCCTTGCTTTTAGCAGCAAGTTTATTTAAATTCTCTCCGTTTTATTTCTTTTTTGATCAGGGCCAATTCTCTTCCTGTTTGACCTTTAACAGCTGTATTTTCCTGCGCTCTTCGCATTAGGTAAGGAATTACGTCTTTGATGGGACCAAAAGGAAGATATTTACTCACATGGCAACCCACTGCGGCCAGGTTAAAAGTAATATTGTCACTCATGCCATATAATTGTGAAAAATGAACATGCGGATGATTCAGCGGCAGATTTTTCTTTACCAGCATCTGTGTCGCGAGCAAATTGCTATGCTCGTTATGCGATGCAACTATCATGAAGATACGGTCAAGATGATTTATGCAAAACTGGATAGCGTCATTAAAATCAGTGTCTGTAGCGGCTTTGTCAGCCTGGATTGGAGAAGGATAATGCATGTGTTCTGCTCTTCTTCTTTCTTTTTCCATATAAGCACCACGAACCAGCTTGGCACCCAATATAAAATTCCGTTGTAAAGCAGCTTCGTAAGAATCTTTTAAGAATTGC
>DASXOT010000415.1:0-2951 GCA_036494065.1 Chitinophagaceae bacterium | reverse complement strand
CAATTTGTTTTCCATGAAACCGTCCTGCTTGTCGTGAGAAGTGCGTATGATCGCAGCTATATATAGCTTGAACCTTTCACAACAAGTTGCAAACTTCTAATCAACTGTTAAAGAAACAGGCATTAACGTTTTATTCGTAATCGGTTTTCATTTTAAGCAATCTTACTTGCGTATTTATCACCTTTAAAATTTAGAGCTATGAAAAAAATCTTTACACTTTTTCTTTCAATCTCTCTTTTCAGCATTGCGGCATTTTCACAGGAAAATCGTTATCGTGACGATGGGAAATACAACAACCCTTACACATACCGATCAACTGATAATCGGAGAAATGGATATCAGTCCAATTGGAATGACGAACATCCAGAGTTTTATCATCATGATCGCAGGATTTACAAAAGGGGTTGGCACAACGATGTGGGGGAAGTTTATTTCAATGACCGTCGCGTTGTTGACAATTGTGAGCCCGTCAGATTGAAGCCAAAAATGGATTTATCATTTCAAATTGTTCCTGGCAGGAGACACTAGCCTTAACTATCGGAGGTTTAAAAACCCCAGCAATGGGGTTTTTTTAGTTCTCAAATAATGTCTATCCAAAAAAATCTAATTTAAATTATCGTTTGCTGAGAGGCTTCCGAATAACTTCAGCAGAATCATCGCCAATCAACATTACATAATTCGAAAGTTTTTCGCCGGCCTCCCTGCCGGTGGGAGTAGATCGCTGACCATTGGCCCAATGATATATTTTGCGTTGATCCATTTGACTGAAAGCAACAATTCTTGAACCTGTGTTCAAAGGGTGTTCGTTTTTTGTTGTGTCTGCTTTTGCATCTTGTCTTTTGTTTTGCGCTAATGCGATTATAGGTGCAGAAATAAGAATGAGCGCAGTGATCTTAACTTTCTTCATAACTGCAAATGTTTAGACAACAAGCCGCAAATTCACTGCCGTCTTTGTTCAAAAGTTACCTGAATTGTCTTCACCAAAACGAACAATGCTCCTGCATCGATGATCACTGTAATTAAATAGAATTTAGTCTACATTTTTTTTCGTCTGTATTCGAGGTCGTATTCGGTAGTCCATGTTTTTTCATTGTCTTTGGATATCTCGGCGAATTGCCTGACCTTATCCGCTCCAAGATCAAAAAATGTCAATCGTCGGACGGCCATGGTATCATTGCCGGCCGGAAATGGTTTTGTTTTAAAGATCATCTTTTTGTCCTCATAATGTCCTTCCAGGAATTCGGTTGTACCACCAGCGTTATCAACCCAGGTTTGTTGCCATTGCTTTGTCACTGAATTGTAAGTATTGAAACTTTTTCCCTGGTAAATAAGTCCTTTAAAATTACCTGCGCTTGTCCAATTTTCAAGGATGATGCAACTGTCAAGGATCAGATCAATCCTGCTATCGCCTGCCTTTTTGCCATTTTTTGCATACACATCCCATTGGCCGATCCAAAAGTCAAATTGCCGATAAAGGGGATCGCTTGTGCAGGATGTTTTTTGGGCATTTATTTCAAACGTTGACAGTGCTAATAGCATCAGCAAAAAGGGAGTTCGCATAAACAGTTTTTACTTAAGACAACCTTTGTCTTTCTTCTGCTGATTCATTAATCAGCAGAATCAACCACACAAATTCAATTACTTCCTAATAACACATTAATTAATCCAATCACTGAATTCTTCACACGTGATTTATTTCTCTTAAACCTGCCGGTCGATGGTAAATGCTTTTTGCAATCGATTTTGCCGGCTCATGTCTTCTTTGGCTTTGCATCATTGAAGTTTATATCATTGTCTACTTGCTTTTTAAATGGCGATACAAAACCGTTTTTAAGAACATTTGTGATGAGGGTCCATAACTTTGTTTTGGGATCATTTAGGTCTCCCTCGATGGGCATTTTAGTGGCAAATGAATCTTTGGGTTTGTTTTTCAACACAAAACCAAAAAAGCTGATAACTCCTTCCCATACCCGTTTGAATATACTACTGTTGGGCTGCCCTACAGTATCCTGCAATTTTATATCACTAAACATGGGTTTCAAATACCCTTTGAGATAACCATTGTTGATGGCAAATTCACTGAAAAAATTAAATCGCCCTTTCGTGAAATCAAAACCCGCAACGGCACGGGATACATTATTCAAAGATGTAACATTTGAATTTCTCAACGATAAGTTCACATCCATATCGGGAATTTCCTTCAACAGATTCATGTTAGCTGTAACCTCCAGGTTTCCTCCTCCAAAAGAAACACCATGAAGATTCAAATTCGACGGCAGTGTCTTTGATTTATCTACAACATTGCCCATGTTTGTTGCCGTAAGATCTATTTGTTTTATCGAGAGATCAATATCCGGACTTTCGACCACATCTGCATACAAAAATTGTCCATCGCTTATCGTAAGCCTGTTAATCTTTATAGGCACCAACTTTTTCAATGCCACCGTCCAGTCGTTTTTACCAGGCGTTTCATTCTCACTGAGTTTATTTTCAGTTACGTATAAATTAAATTTTGGCCGAAACATTTTTATTTCACTTACAATCTTTCCGTGAAAAATTGCTCCCCATTGAATAGAAATATCCGTTTTGGGTAAATCAAGCATGGGCTTCTTATCGCCATTTTTATATAGTGTAAGTCGATTAATAACATAAGCACCCCGAATAAGTGCGATGTCAATATCATCGACATGACCGTGATATCCCGGAATATTATTTAATACCCTGTTATTGATATAATTCTTTACGATCAAAGGGAGAAACAGCCGAAAGATAATGAGTACCGCAATTATTGTTATTATAATAATCCCCTTTCTTGATTTGAAAAATGATCGCCACTTTTTTTTATTCCATTTCATACGTACACTATTTTCAAAAACATTACCAAAAAAATGAATTGCGGGGAAACCTTGCCCATACTTAATCGGATGGCATGATTATTTATTCTCATAATT
>DASXOT010000414.1:0-5753 GCA_036494065.1 Chitinophagaceae bacterium | reverse complement strand
TCTCGAAGATGTATTGATCGGCGAAGTATGGCTTTGCAGTGGACAAAGTAATATGGAGATGAGTGTAAATTGGGGCTTGCCTTACAAAGAGGAAGTTGAGAATGCAACGGATAAAAATATCCGGTTCTTTTATATTCCAAGGACTGCTTCGAGCTATCCGCAAGATGATGTGAAAGCCGGGTGGAAAGTATGCACTCCTGATGAGATGAAAAACTTTAGTGCGGCTGGATATTTTTTTGGCAAAACGATTCACGATAACCTAAACGTGCCGGTTGGGCTTATCAATTCAAGTTGGGGTGGCACACCCGCCGAAGTATGGACGCCCGCAGATGCTATTAATAATAACCCCATTTTAAAACAGGCAGCAGAAGCACTAAAACCAGTACCCTGGGGCCCCGTTTACCCGGGTGCGACTTATGATGCGATGATCTTTCCCATAACAAAATATTCCATCGCCGGTACGATTTGGTACCAGGGAGAAGCCAATGTGGATGGCGCAGCTACATACGCTGAATTATTCTCATCGATGATCACCGCGTGGAGAAAAGCCTGGCAAAAAGATTTTCCATTTTATTATGTTCAGATAGCACCATTCGGCGGTTATGGAGACAATAGCTCTTCGGCATATTTGAGAGAAGCACAAACGAAAGTGTTGACCACTCCAAAAACAGGAATGATTGTCATTACAGATTTGGTAAATGATATCAATGACATTCATCCGAAAATGAAAAAGGAAGTAGGGCAACGATTAGCCAATTATGCATTGGCTGAAACATACGGGGTAAAAGGACTTGCCTGCAAGAGTCCCTCGTATAAAGAGTTAAAGATCGAAAAAGACAGAATCCGCATTTATTTTGACAACGCTGACAATGGATTGATCAGCAAAGGCGACACATTGCGTGAATTTTTTATTGCGGGAAGTGATCAAAACTTTATGCCGGCAGACGCAAAGATCGATCACAATACGATTGTCGTTTGGAGTAAATTGGTAAAAAATCCCGCCGCTGTTCGTTTTGCATTTCGCAATGGTACTACTCCGAATGTATTCAGCAAAGAGGGACTGCCAGTCAATCCTTTTCGCACTGATAGCTGGAATGTTCAAATTGTTGTCAATAAGAAATAAATTGGGAACGGGTAACATTTTGAAAAAGGGCAATTGGGAAATTGCTGATTGCAACAAACCGGAGAATTGAGGACGCGATCGTGAATAATCGCATTCGCTAAATAAACAAAATCAAATTCAATGACTGTAAAAATTGCAAAACTATTCACTGTTCTCATTCTATTTCTGTTAAGTTTAAACAGCGTCGCACAAACAGTTGGAATTTTTGATGGTCATGATGATGTAGGTAAGGTGCTTCACAAAGGCGCTTTAAGTTACGATGTCGCGACTGACCGCTACGAGCTGACGGGCTCAGGAAGTAATATCTGGCTTAATCATGATGAATTTCAATTTGCATGGAAAAAAATGAAAGGAGATTTTATTCTCCAGGCCAGGGGCGTGTTGTTGGGAGAAGGAACGGAAGAACATCGAAAATTTGGATTGATGATTCGTTCCAGCCTCGATACAAGTTCTCCCATGGTGTGCACCGCTTTACATGGCAACGGGCTGACCTCCCTTCAATTTCGTCGATCAAGCGGGGCTAATGTAGAACAAGATACTTTTTTGATAAGATCGCCCGATGTAATCGAACTCGAGCGAAGAGGTAATCAGTTTATTATGTCTGTGGCTCATAGTGGTGAAACTTATACAGCAAATGCAATTTCAGATCTCAATTTGGGAGATGAAGTATATGTTGGTTTGTTTATTTGTTCTCACAATAAAGACGTATCGGAAACAGCTTCATTTGATAATGTTCGAATGATCATCCCTGCTAAGCCCAATTTTGTTCCATACCGGGACTACCTTGGGAGTCATATTGAGACAATGGATGTGGCGACAGGCCACCGCGAGATTATTTACAGTTCGCCGGTATCATTGCAGGCACCTAACTGGATGCCGGATGACAAGGCACTTGTTTACAATAGCAATGGTTTAATGTATAAGTTGGATTTTAAAAAATTAACTCCTGAAGTATTAAACACTGATAGTATCAAAAGAAATAACAATGATCATGTACTTTCTTTTGACGGATCAATGCTTGGGTTGAGTAGTGGATCGGGGAAATATAATTCGCTGGTATTTACTGTTCCTTCCTCAGGAGGTGTTCCAAAACAGATTACGCCCGTGGGGCCATCTTATTTGCATGGCTGGTCGCCTGATAAAAAATATCTTGTTTATACCGCGGAGCGGGGTGATGGTAATTTTGATATTTACCGGGTTTCATCTAATGGAGGAACTGAGCAGAGAGTGACAACGACGCCGGGGTTGGATGATGGACCCGAATATAGCCCCGATGGAAAATATATTTATTTTAATTCAGTGAGAAGCGGCACAATGCAAATCTGGCGAATGAACAGTGATGGAACCAACCAGGTGCAGATAACTTCAGATGAGTTCAATAACTGGTTTCCACATATTTCGCCGGATGGTAAATGGATACAATTCCTGAGTTTTTCAAAGGATGTGAAGCCAGATGATCACCCATTTTATAAACATGTTTATTTGCGTATCATGCCTGTTGGCTATGGACAATCAACTGTAATTGCATATTTGTATGGAGGCCAGGGATCAATTAATACGCCTTCGTGGTCTCCGGACAGTAAGAAGATCGCATTTGTGAGTAACACACAGATCAATTGATAATTTTAAAAATGATCAGATCATTAGTTTAGATTGACAAAAGAATTAAAAAAATCAGTCACCATCATAAAACCAAATTGCATGAAAAAATATCTTACCAGTCTCGTTGTGATAGCCTTTGCATTTAGCCAGGTGCGTGCACAAATCTCGGCACCTCTTAACCCTGCTGTTGAAGCGAAGGTCACTCAATTAATAAAACAGATGACGCTGGAAGAAAAGGTGGGGCAGATGGCCCAGGTGTCTGTCGAATCACTCGGAAGTTCGCAAGGCCAGGTGTTTAGCTTTTCAGATAAGTTGAAAGACGCAGTCGTGAATTATAAAATTGGATCTATTTTAAATACGCCCGGACCACTTCAATCTGCACAAGACTGGAACCGCATTCTGACCGAAATTCAAGCTGCTGCTAAAGAAACTAATTTAAAAATTCCGGTATTATATGGTCTTGATGATATTCACGGCGTGAGTTATGTTGCCGGAACAACTTTATTTCCCCAGGAAATTGGACAGGCAGCCACATGGAATCGCGAACTTGTCTATAATGCAGCAGTCATTACGGCTTACGAAGCACGTGCGAGCGGAGTGCCATGGACATTTTCACCTACACTCGACCTGGGCACAAATCCGCAATGGCCGCGCATTTGGGAAGATTATGGAGAGGATCCTTATTTGTCCGCTGAACTAGGAGTGCAATTTGTAAAAGGAGCCCAGGAGCCGCTGGGAAGTAAAGAAAAATTAGTAGTGAGCCTTAAACATTACATGGACTATTCTGATCCGAAATCCGGGCAAGACCGAACAGATTCCTGGATACCCGAAAATTATTTACGCGAATATCATTTACCGCCTTACGCGGCCGCCGTAAAAGCAGGGGCAAGGACTGTAATGGTCAATTCTGCGTTGATCAATGGAATACCTACTCACGTTAACAAACACATTCTTACAGATATTTTAAAAGGTGAATTGCATTTTACAGGTTTTATTGTCTCCGACTGGCAGGATATCGAAAATGTTTATCGTCGTGATAAAATAACTAAATCAATAAAGGAAGCGATCATGCTTGCGATCAATGCCGGCATTGACATGTCGATGATCCCTTACGATTACAAGGAGTTCTGTACAGATTTAATTGCATTGGTTAAAGAAGGAAAGGTTTCGCAGCAGAGAATTGATGATGCAGTGAGGAGGATATTGCGTGTGAAATATGAACTCGATCTTTTTAATACGCCAAATACTTATTTGAAAGATTATCCAAAATTTGGTAGCCCTGATTTTCAAAAGACGGCTTATAATACCGCTGCCGAATCCATCACTTTGTTAAAAAATACAAACAACCTGCTGCCACTCTCCAAAACTATGAAGATCCTTGTGACAGGACCTAATGCCAATTCGATGCGAAGCTTAAATGGCGGTTGGACCTATACCTGGCAAGGTGATAGAACAAATGAGTATGGGCAACGATACAATACAATTCTCGAAGCGGTCACCAATAAGTTCGGAAAGGAAAATGTCAGCTATGTTCCCGGTGTTGCATACAATGAAAAAGGAAAATATTATGAAGATATGATCGTCAATATTGATTCGGCTGTGCAGGCTGCGGCAAACGTGGATGACATTTTACTTTGTATTGGCGAGAATAGTTATACGGAAACTCCCGGTAATCTTGTTGATCTAACTATGTCCGATAATCAACTGGCGCTGGCAAATGCGTTAATAAAAACCGGCAAGCCTGTAATATTTATTTTGAATGAAGGTCGGCCACGTATCATTAGTAAGATAGAGCCGGGCGCTTCAGCTATTCTTGATGTTTATTTGCCGGGAAACTATGGTGCAGATGCCCTGGCAAGTATTTTGACCGGTGAAGTAAATCCGTCCGGTAAATTGCCAATTACATATCCGCGCTATACTAACGCACTCATCCCCTATATTCATAAACCATCGGAAGGTGATAGCAATCCTCAGGGTGGCATGTTCAGGCCTCAATATCCGTTCGGTTTCGGATTATCTTATACAAGTTTCGCATATAGTAACCTGGCTATCGATAAAAATACTTTTGATCCAAACGAAACAGCGACTATTTCAGTGACCGTAACTAACACGGGCAGTCATGAAGGAAAAGAAATAGTTCAGTTATTTATCTCTGACCTGGTTGCTTCGTTTACGCCTGATGTAAAAAGATTGAGGGGGTTTGAGAAAGTCCTTTTGAAAGTGGGCGAATCAAAAACGGTCAGCTTTAAAATTCCAATGAAACAATTGGCCTATGTGGGACCGGACAATAAACTCCACCTCGAAGAGGGCGAATTTAAGATACAGGTCGCGAATCAAACGGCCACGCTTAATATATCGAAAACAATTGTATTTTAAAATGAATGATGCGCACTTCGGAATTTTGAAAATTGGGAAATTTTGAAAAGGTTTTTCATTCCTTTTCATTTGAAAATTTATTAATCATGTACCCGGCAGTTAACAAAATAAGGCTATGAAAACAGTTATTATTATAAGAAAGCAAATTTTTTTACCAATTATTTTTATTTCCTTAATCGGTTGTAGCAAACCTACTCCCGATAATAATGGAAATGGCGGTAATGGGAATAACAATGGTAATGGAAACGGCAATGGTAATGGCAATACTACCACACCCCCCGTTGATCCTCCTGTTGCAAACACGATCGGATTTTTTTTGAATGACTGGTCGTCACGATCATTTACTATTCCATCGTACACAGATACCACTTTACCAGCCACGACTGCCACGACGAGCATTTCGATCGACGCTTCAAAGATCATTACTAAAGTACCAACAACTGTCTTTGGACAAAATGCGAATAGCTGGATGACGCAGATTGTAACGCAAAATTCGTTGATGACCCATCTTGAAAATCTTCATCCAGGCATAATGCGTTTTCCCGGCGGAAGCATCAGCGATACCTATTTCTGGAATCAAACTACTGCGGCTCCTGCAGATGCACCTGCCAGTTTATTGGATGCGGATGGAAATACCATTTCGAATCCATAT
>DASXOT010000413.1:0-9257 GCA_036494065.1 Chitinophagaceae bacterium | reverse complement strand
ATGAGGCACCGGCTGAAGTCCGGTTGAAATATGAGCAAAAAAATGGCAAGCCAACAGGCAACATTGTATTAAACCTAAACAACGGCGATAAACAGCCGCACGGATTTACCATTATCGACAATGCTTACAAAACGGGATCGCGTGAAAAATTACTGGACGCCAGAAGTATGACAGATCTTGTTTTTGATACAAGCAAATCATTCGGCTGGTATGATTTCAGCATGAAAATGAAAGATAATTCCTCATTTGAAAGAAGATATGCAGGCCGGGTGGAAACGGGAATCGCAAGTAAGACTGATCCCTTGATGGGAAAAATTGTTTAGATCACCCCTTGCAACTATGGGCTGACCATCAAATCCGTGTTAAAATCAATGGGTTGACAACTTGTGGAAGGATCGAATTTCCTATTTCTTAAAAATGTTTTTAGATTTATATTTCAATTTGAAAACGTTATTGTATGAAACGAACCCTCTGCATACTGACCACCGTTCTTTTTATACAAGTGGTTAGTTCAAGCCTGCTCGCGCAATCTTTGTATGAAGTAAAATTTGCTGACAAGCAGAACAACACGTACAAAGGCTTCCTGGTTTTCTTTAATGAAGGCAATGCTTATATGCGCATCGCTTACCAGGCCAGTGGTAGCTATAATGTAGTAAACGTGACCTATACATCGAGAAATGGTACCAACAGCCAGGGAACACAGTATTCGATGCTTACAGGTTACAATCCTGTTTACATCACAGAAAACAAATCCGGTCTAAGGTATAATCCCGATTATTTTATTTGGTTCTATAGCACACAGGAGCAAAAATGGGATACGCCATACACAACCGATGATTCTCTTTTAAACCCTAACAATTACATCCTTGTTAGTTCTTACACCAAACTGGATCCCAAGAACATTACCGATGAATACCTGCGCGAGTTTTTTGGTAATTACGAATCACAATATTTTTCACTGAAGAAAATGTGCGGCCTTACTACTGAAACAAATGATGGGATTACTGCGAAAGACAGAAACTCAAATTCCAACCATGGCACAACAAATGACAATAACAATGGCAATTACAACTCATCCTCCACTCTGCACCTGGTGTTAATAGCAAATACGCTTGACCCTACCATTGGAACGGGTTGTGCGACTGATGAAAAAAACCTCAGGAATGAATTCAGTCAG
Source organism: Chitinophagaceae bacterium (assembly GCA_036494065.1). Classification (GTDB taxonomy): domain Bacteria; phylum Bacteroidota; class Bacteroidia; order Chitinophagales; family Chitinophagaceae; genus VBAU01. The sequence continues at coordinate 8,080 of DASXOT010000413.1, read as the reverse complement.
GTGGCCGATGCCCTGGGTGTTTCTTTTCGCGAACATATTGTAGATGGAAGCTCTTTCTCAAAAGAAAATGTACAGGCGGAACTAAACTCACTCCAGCCTGCCAGTAATGATATCGTGTTGTTTATTTATAGAGGTCATGGCTTCCGGTACAGGGATCAAACCGAAGATTGGCCGCGAATGGATCTTCGCACTTCTTCGTATGCTGCGATCAATGATAACAGCTCCATGAACCTGGCCGAAGTATATAGTACGCTCAAGAGCAAAGGAGCCCGGTTAAATATTATTTTGGGTGATTGCTGCAACAGTGAGGTTGACGCCTCGTCAGTAACAACCAGCAACTATCTCACTTTCCAGGTCGACAATAATTCGGATATATCCAAACTGAAAAAACTTTTCCTAAGCACCAATGGGATCATTCTCTCTTCTGCCGCACAAAAAGGCGAAGTATCCTGGAATACACCGGAAGGTGGACTATATTCTATGAGCTTTTTACAGGCCTTACGTGAAGAAATCAGCTACCTGAGTAACGAACCCTGCAACTGGAATGACATTATTTCAAAAACTATTGATCTTGCGCGTAATAAATCTACACCCACTTATTGCTCAAATTGCAGTTTACAGGACGGTATCAAGTATGTAAGTATAGTCGGAGATTAAAAGATTATTTTGTATCCGGAATTGATCTTTTTATGCCTAGTATTTTATCTGCGATTTCGCCGGAGTAGATGGTCGCGCCCGTCTCATTCAAATGGGCAATATCTGCAAATAATTTTGGTCTGCCGAGAATGTTCGCGTCCTGGGAGCAGTCAAAAAATTTAATCCTGTACTTAGCTGCAATCTCCTTGCCCATCACAATTGTGTTATTAATATAACCAGGCTTTACGAACAAGGGCGAACAGACTATATATAGTTCAATCTTCGCCCTGAGGCATTCCTTTATGAAAGACTCGTACACTTTTACCTTGTTGCTGTCAATTTCGTCATGCAAAAAACTGTTATCCTCTCTGATCGGATCAGTCCATGTGTGATTTATTGGTACAAAGCCATTAATGTCCTCACTCCGTTTCTTGTTAAATTCGGAGTTACCGGCAGAGATCGTAAAGAGCAATGAATTGTAAGGATAAATACTGGAAATGAATTTATATTTTTCGAAAGAACTTCTCAGGTTTACGATGCTATCGATCTCGGGATGTCTTTTATAATAAGGTAAGAGCGCAGCCAATCGATCGTAACTCAACTGATTTTTGCTAAATTCCTGTTTTTCAAAATCGAGTATAATTATTTTCGGGATGTATCTTTTGAGCACTGCCCGGAGTACAGCATAATCATAGAAAATCGAAATACCATCCCGACCCACATTGTAAGCCGATAGACTGAGTTTCTTTTCAAAGGTTTCTGGAATGTAATCATGGATGGCAGTGGAGGAACCAAAGATCAGCATATCGGCCCTGGCTTTTTCCATGGAATAGGTCGTTCGGTATTCCAGTCCTGAAGTCTGCCGAAAATAGAATGCTTTCAATAAGCCCCCGATAATAAAGTCCAAAATAAAGACCGTCAAAACAACTAATAGTGATTTGACCAAAAACCTTAAGTAGGCATTCTTATTCAATATTCCGGATGGAATAGTCATTGGCATCGACTAAACAGCTAAAAACGTTCCTAATTTAATTTCTTGACGGATTTCAACAAGCAGAGTTAGATAACGGTAGAAGATTAAGGTAGCACAAAGATAATCTCAAAATTTTCAAATACAAGCTTTTAGAACTGAAAGTATATAAATTGTCCCCCATCAAAGACTCCAACAAGCAAAATAATGATGATCAGCAAAGCATAGGAAATATTACGGATGAACCAGTTTCTATTATTAAGAAGAGTAAATCTTTCCTCATGATACTCCTCCTTCCATTCCGCCAGGAAGAGAAAGATTATCCCAAACAACGTGAAAGTAATAGTGGACGGGCTGTTATAATAGAGCGTACCTCTGAAATTTGAAAATATTTTCGTGATGATGGCAATCGCATGGTTTATTGAATCTACGGGTCCGCAAAACAACTCCGAAAAAGCAAATAATAAGTAAGTAAAAAGACAACTGATAAAAACGAACCATCTTTTTTTGGTTAGGTTGTACTTTTTCAAAAACGATTTTCTTTTTTTATTAGTAACTGCCTCAATGCTTAAAAAAGAACCCTGGAGCAGACCCCAAAGTATAAACGTCATTGCAGCGCCATGCCATATTCCCGAGATCAAAAAAGTCAGCAACAGCGCTATGACGGTGCCCAACATTTTCAGTCTTCGTAAATTAAATGCCAGGGGTGTATAGATGTAATCAGTAAGCCAGGAAATTAAAGAGATATGCCAACGTCGCCAGAATTGAGACATAGACATTGCGAAAAAGGGTCTGTGGAAATTCTGCATAACATCAATCCCCATCACTGATGCGCATCCAATAGCGATCAGTGAATATCCACCAAGATCCGCATACACCTGGAAGGGATAGAACAATACCGCTTCAAATAGTGAAGCGCCGGATTTGTGATCAACATCATTAAATATAACACTCACCAGGATGGCTACACGATTAGCCACAACCAGTTTCATAAAATAGCCCCATAACATGAATTGAAATCCTCGCACTACTTTGTTGTAATCAAAATAAGTCCGGCCGCGAAACTGGCGAAACATATTGCCGGCTCTCTCTATGGGACCAGAAAGAACAGTTGGAAAAAAAGCAAGGAACAATGCAACGATTCCCAGGTTGTTCTCCGCCTTTATCTCCTCATTATATACATCAATGCAGTAACCCAGGGCCATGAATGTATAAAACGAAATGCCAACTGGCAGAATAAGAGTTATTTCCGGCAACGGCCACCTGATCCCTGCAGACAGCAGCCAATGATAGACACCGTTATTGACAAAATTGTAGTATTTAAAAAAGAACAGCGGGAGCAGCGTAATAATTATATCGAGTATCAGCAATGCCTTCCTGGCCTTTTCATTCCTGGTGTCTTCTATTAAAATGGCAAAGACGTAGGTAGTTAAAGTCACACCCGCCAGCAAAATCCCATACACCGGTTTTAGATTGATGTAAAAGTAATAGCTGGCGATTAATAGGAACCAGGGCCGGAGCCTCGCCGGAAGGAAATAATAAACTATGATAACGGCCGGGAAAAAGATGAGGAACCCGAACGAGGTAAAAATCATAAGATATTATTAGTCATTAAACGTAATTCCCTTGCTAATATTGGCCCGTCACATAATCAGGCCATTTTTGACTCAATCAACTTAACCAATGTCCCCACATTTTTAAGTTTATTAATTTCCCTCAATGAAAACTTAATAGAGAATGCATTCTCAACTTCCGCGATCATGATCATATGCGATAGTGAATCCCATGACCCGATATCATTTGCCGTGATTTCGTCGTTCAAAATGATCGATTCGTCATTAAAAACCTTCCTAAATATGACCGTTAACTGGTCTGTAAGCATTTGCACTTCCATTGTCAAGAAATGATCTAAATGAAAAAAAATAGCTTAGAATAAGATTTCAGGAATACCGAATCGTAAAGGTTAAGGGCAATTAGAAATATGTAGATCAACTGCAATTATTGAGCCAGCAGAGGTAATTGGAGCGAAGATAAATGTTCTGCTTATGAGATCATACTACTGTGTGATCTTTTCTTTTAATTTTCTTTTATCGACTTTGCCATTTGAATTCAGGGGAAATTCTTTTTCTACCATTATTTTAGTAGGTACCATGTAAGGGGGAACCTTTGCTTTTATGTAATCCAACAGCAATGCAGTATGAATGTCTTCTCCTTCGATAAAAATCGCAAGCTCACTATTCCCGATCGTATTGATGAAGGTGATAACGACGGCATTTTTCCCCTTCAGGTGCTCACGGGCATGATGTTCAATTTCGCCCAGTTCAACCCGGTACCCCTGTATTTTTGCCTGCGAGTCAAGTCTTCCGAACAACATCAGCTCGTCTTCGTCATCGACATAACAGAGGTCACCTGTATGATAAAAACGTTCGACCGATCCATTCAAATTCTTTCCAAAAAAAGATTGTGAATTTTTTTCGGGACTGTTCCAATAACCAGGTGAAACCTGGTCTCCACAAATGCACAGCTCACCTTTTTCACCCCTGGATAAAGCATTTCCATGCTCGTCTACCACAATACTTCTTACGTTCTTCATGGGCTTACCGATAGACAGCATGCCGTATAGTGTTTTGATCTCTTCTCCCCTCCTAATTTTATAGTAAGTACAATAAATGGTTGTTTCAGTAGGCCCATAGAAATTATATAACTGAGCTGCGGGAACACATTTTTCCCATTGATAAACGAGATCCGCGGGGGACGCTTCCCCGGTAAGAATACAATATTTAAGCGCAGGCAAATTGATCTCTCCAAAATAAGGTTTTAAATACCGGAGCATCGACGGAGCTACCGCTGCAAAGGTTAACTTGTGATCTTCGAGCAGGCCATATACATAGCTGTATTTAATCTGGTCATGTGGAATTGTGTACACACAGGCGCCTCGCATCAACGGCGCCAGGTAACATTGAACCGAAACATCAAAAGTGAGATCGAAACACTGGAGACATTTATCGCTTTCAGAAATTTGAATGCCGGTATCCCAAAATGAATCCATGAATGCGCCAACATTCTTCCTGCTCAATGTCACACCTTTTGGCGTACCCGTACTGCCTGATGTGAACAGTACATAAGCCAGGTGATCGTCATCAACTACAATATCATTATCCAACGCATCCTTCTCGTATTCTAAATTGGAAGTATTAATGACATCATATTTCAAAAACCTTGAAGTCTTGTCTGAATCAAGAATGGCATGAATGCTTATTTGTTGAATAATGTCCTCACATCTATCGAGCGGTTGATTGGGATGCAAGGGAATGTACGCCTTTCCTTCCAGCCATAATGCCAGGATGGATGCATAGGTTTCTATATCATCATTTGCCACGAGTCCAATATGAACATCTTTCTTTGATAACTGTTTTAGTACAAGCCTGATTTTAGAAATGCTTTCAGCTAACTGTTTATAGGTGTAGAAAACTTCGTTGATACAAAATGCAGGTCTGCCGGGCAAACGGCTTATTGCTGATAAAAGGGTACTAAGTACGGTGTCTTGAAATGAATTGGGTTTTACTGTGTTATTCAACGTATAAATAATGTAAAAACAAAATTAAAGAATATAGTTTTTATTCTTCAGCGAAATGTCTCCTCTTAAATGTAGATGGATTTTCCCCAACGAGTTTTTTGAATGTTTTATTAAAGTAAGAAATATTTCCAAAGCCGGCCTCGTAACAGGCTTCGGTCACCGTTTTATCCTGCAGCAATAATTTTTTAGATTGATTGATGCGGTGCTGGTTTAAAAAATCGGTAAACGTATAATGAGTTGCTTTTTTAAAATACCTGCAAAATGCCGCCGTTGTAAGGTGACATATTTCAGCAACTTCATTAACATCAATTTCGCTTTGATAATTGGCCTCAATAAAATGATATATCCGGCTTAGCCGCTGTTGCTCTTTTAAAAGAGATGCGCTGGCAATCGGGTGAGCCTTCAACAATTCAACTTCCGAACTTTGGGCCAGCAAATGAAAAACCTGCAAAAGTGAAATGAGCTGATCGAAATGTTTCAGATGGGGTAATTGTGTCAATTTCTGTCCCACAAGTCGTTTTGTCTCTCCAAAAAAAGCCAGTCCATTTTTTGCCCGTACAAACAATTCTTTAATGTCAGTGATTTCAGGAAGCAGGAAGAAATCTTTCCCTAGAAAGTTTTCCTTCATTTGTACAACCACTGTATCGACCGTTGCTTTTACACCATAGTCAAAATTCAGGTGTGGAATATTGGGGCCGATCAGGGCCAGATCGCTGCCTTTATATTTCGAAATATGATTTCCGATATGACGAAAACCATGATCGGCTTCCACATAAACGATCTCATACTCGGGGTGAAAATGCCAATAAAACAGTTCATTTAAATTAGGGGTCAGCAAGATCCTGAATGAACTGTCATCATCGGTTGATATGGATTCCCGCTGCGCCTTCACTTGATCTGAGTTTGCCTAAGTTTATCCAAAATAAGAGAAATATATCAATACAGAACAAAAATGGGCATTTATAGATGTAGATCAGCGGCACACCGGCATGCTAAATTTGATACTACAAACAAGCACAATGACTCAAGTTGAATTACCTTCCCGGGATTTTGCCGATAGAAAGGCGATTCTTCCCGCCCGCCGTATAGCCGACTTATCGGCCAAAGTAAGCCATGCGGACAAAAGGAATTGTAAGCATCGCAACTCAAATGGATGGTGTTACAAGAATCAACGTCAATGTCCATTATATGATTTTATATTCACTAATCAATAAAGCGATTATATGGAACAAAAAACAATGGCAGCCACGATGGCCCCGACAATGATGCCGGATAACGCGCACAAAGACATCCCTGGCAATCCCTCTACTGCCAAAAGCAGCGCCACTAAATTAAATGACAGAAGTAATGGTGTGTCGCTACGAGTACTAAGCGAGGATGATTGGAAGTTTTGGATAAACAATGGCTACACCGTCATTAAAAATGCGGTGCCCCGTGAACAAGCCCTGGCAGCAGCAAATTTTTTATGGGAGTTTGAAGAGAAAGATGCAGGTAATCCCGAAACATGGTATACGGCCCCACGTGCCGAAATGAAAATGAAAGAACTCACTAACACGGGCATGGTGGAAGTGTACAACAACCAGTATTTATGGAATAATCGCATGACACAAAAAGTGTACGACGCGTTTGTGGATATTTGGGGAACCGAAAAATTATGGGTCACAATTGATCGGGCCAATCTCAATTTCCCAATAAAGCCAGGTTTTGAATATAAGGGCTTTATTCATTGGGATTATGACCCCGAGACAAAACCCGTAAATGTGCAGGGTGTACTCGCACTTGCCGATCAAACTGATGAGAATATGGGAGGGTTTCAATGCGTGCCTGAATTGTTTCGCACGTATGATACATGGAAACTGACACAGCCCGAAGACCGTGACCATTTCAAGCCGGACATTACGGGATTCGACCTTGTGAAAGTAAAATTGGAAGCTGGCGATCTTCTTATATTCAATAGTCTTCAACCACACGGCATTCGGCCGAACAGAAGCGGTGATAAAGTCCGCATCGCTCAATATATTTCAATGATGCCTGCTGAAGAAGACAATGAACCTCTCCGTCAGTGGCGAATTGCATCATGGAAAGATCGGATCGCACCGGAAGGATATGCATTTCCGGGCGACCCAAGAAAATGGGAACAGACCAAATATCCCACGGCCAAATTGGATGAATTGGGTAAAAAATTATTAGGATTGGAAAAATGGTAGGAAGACTGTTATTTTTTTGAATGCTAATATTGCAATATGAAGTATAAGCATTCATTTTTTGCCGTTGCGCTCTTGCTTGCCTGCATCAGTTATAATTCGCTGAAGGATCTTCAGCGGAGTGATGAGGCCTTACCTGCTTCTTCTTTGCTGCCATTTGGAAGATGTGACTGGAGTGATAAAAAAGATTTGGAACTCATTGGCTCTGCTGTAAACTTTGGGTTTAGTTTCTCCGGCAAAGAATGTAAAGTATATGCTTATCTCACCGACACTTCAGCGCATAACTACCTGCAATACGAATTAGATGGAGTCTACCAAAAAAGAATAAAGATCCTGGGAAATGAAAACAAACCCTTCGAGATAACAGCACCTGCTGATGGCAAACATACCGTTTGGGTATATAAGGCGACAGAGGCTCATACCGGCCCCATCTTCATTGAAAAAATAACTGGCAAAGACCTGCACGCGATTAAGAGACGGAAAGCACCATTGATTGAGTTCATCGGTAACAGCATTACTTGTGGTGCCGCTGCTGATGCGTCCGAAGTCCCTTGTGGCACCGGTAGCTATCATGATCAACACAACGCCTATTATGCGTACGGACCAAGAGTTGCGAGAACATTAGGGATAAATTTTATCATGAGTAGCGTGAGCGGTATCGGTATTTATAGGAACTGGAATACCAACGGGCCT
>DASXOT010000412.1:0-3159 GCA_036494065.1 Chitinophagaceae bacterium | reverse complement strand
TTATATTCGCCAGGTGGCCTTCCTGAATTTTGGCAGCTGCCACAGAATCTTGATTTCGGTTGTTGCCAGCGGTGAGCATAACAAACCAGTATTGACGAATCTGCGTTTCCAATCTTTTATCTTCTTGTGAATAGGCTGTGTAAAACGTGAAGCAGGTAATCAGAAAAAATATGCTGGTTCTTTTCATAAATTAAATTTCGTCAATTAGATCAAATGCAAACCATGAATTAGAAATCCTGACTCCCAGCTTCTGACTCAGAACTGTCTCCAAATCTTCATACTAACTACTAGTACCAAACGCCACTCATTTATTCTTCGGCTTTTCCAATAAGTAGTCAAATCTTTTGCCCGTTACTTCTGCCATATCAGGAATGTGGTCTACCTTATATTTTCCGGCGTCGAGCTTTTTCTTTGTTTCGCTGAAAGCTTCAAGTGTTTGATGAATATCGTCGGCGGTATGCACGGCTGTTGGAATAAGCCTATAGATGATATGTCCTTTGGGAATAACCGGATACACTACAATTGAACAGAATATTTTATAATTCTCTCTCAGATCCATTACCATTGCGGTCGCCTCTTCAACTCCTCCTTTCATATACACGGGAGTAACTACTGAATCTGTTTTACCAATATCAAATCCTCTTTGCTTTAATCCTTTTTGAAGAGCAAGCGCATTTTGCCAGAGCTTTTCTTTCATTTGAGGTTGAGTACGCAGCAAATCAAGGCGCTTTAGATTACCTATAACAACCGACATCGGTAAACTCTTGGCAAAAATTTGCGAACGGATATTATATCGTATATAATCAATAATGTCTTTTTCACCGGCAACAAATGCGCCGATCGAGGCCATTGATTTTGCAAAAGTAGAAAAGTATAGATCGATCTTATCCTGTACTCCTTGTTCTTCACCGGCGCCGGCGCCCGTTTTTCCAAGTGTTCCAAAACCATGCGCATCATCAACTAATAAACGAAACTCATATTTGCCTTTCAATGTGGCAATCTCTTTGAGTTTTCCCTGGTCACCGGCCATTCCGAAAACCCCTTCCGTAATGACCAGGATTCCCCCATCATTTTGCTTTTCAATAAGAGCTGTAGCCCGTTGCAATTGTTTTTCAAAATCGGGAAGATCATTGTGTTTGAAAACATAACGGTGTCCCGGGTGCAAACGAAGACCATCGATAATGCACGCATGACTTTCGCCATCATAGACTATCACATCATGACGATTGCATAATACATCGATAATACTCACCATTCCCTGGTAGCCATAATTGAGTAGGGCAGCGTCTTCTTTATTCTCAAACTCCGCCAGTTCTTTTTCCAATTGTTCATGGAAATTGCTATTGCCACTCATCATCCGCGCTCCCATAGGCAATGCGAGGCCATACTCCTTTGTGGCATCGGCATCTGCCTTACGAACTTCAGGATGGTTTGCCAGCCCCAGATAGTTATTAAGGCTCCAAACGATCATTTCTTTGCCGCGAAATGTCATGCGACTGCTGATCTCGCCTTCCAATTTTGGAAATGTAAAGTAGCCATGGGCTCTTTTACGATGTTGTCCAATGTTTCCGAAATGCTTTAGTAATTTTTCAAAAATGTCCGCCATGCTGGGTTATAGGGTTTTAGTTCGGAGTACGCCGGCAGTCAACTGCATAACTACCGCCCTGTAAATTACCGTAGGTTTAACATGGTTACTCCGGATGTTTAGTAATAAAAACCGACTTTTTCGCGCAGTTTAAGTCGCCGCAAATTTAGGGCATTTGAGTGGAATGTAGGCCAGTAAACCTTCGATTTTGATGCCATTTTATCAGGGTTGATACAGCGAATATATTTAAGTATGCGAACCTCTCAAGTGTGAAGATTGATCTCAATGCTTAAAAAAAGTATTTGTTTGAATTGAAATATCAATTATGCGGTTAAATTTACGCCCTTAACTATTTTAACATGAAAAAGACTGGACCACTTTTTCTTTTATGCTTCACGTTTATTTATTCTCATTCACAATCCCCTGACAACAACACATCTCTACAACGCCCCAGGCTGGTTGTAGGAATCGTCGTTGATCAAATGCGATGGGATTATTTATACAGGTACTATGATCGGTATGGTAATGGCGGATTTAAACGATTGCTAAACGAAGGTTTTTCCTGCGAGAATACGATGATCAACTATCTTCCCTCATTTACCGCGGTTGGCCATAGCACCATTTTTACCGGCTCAGTGCCTGCAATTGACGGCATTGCTGGCAATGACTGGATAGATCAACTTACTGGCAAGCATCATTATTGCACGGATGATAGTTCTGTACAATCGGTTGGAGCCGCGGGCGCTGCAGACGGGCGGATGTCTCCAAGAAATTTACTGGTATCCACTATTACCGACGAGCTTCGACTAGCGACAAACTTTCAGTCAAAAGTTGTTGGTGTTTCTTTAAAGGACAGGGCATCCATTTTACCGGCAGGACATACCGCAACCGCTGCATATTGGCTGGATGATTCAACCGGTCGTTTTATTACCAGCACTTACTACATGAAACAATTGCCTGAATGGGCTGTTAAATTCAATAATAAAAATCGTATTAAACAGTTAATAGAAAACGGGTGGAATACTTTGTATCCTGTTGCGACTTATAAACAGAGTGATGCAGACAATGTTCCCTACGAAGGGAAATTTACTGGTGAAACAACTTCTACCTTTCCACACAATCTAAAATTGATCTACTCAAAAAACAAAGGCAGTTTCCGACAAACGCCTTTCGGCAATACATTGACATTGGAATTCGCAAAGGAAATAGTGGACAATTATCAACTGGGTAGAGGTAGTGCAACTGATTTCCTGACAATAAATGTGGCATCTACTGATTATGTCGGCCATCAATTCGGACCCAATTCGATCGAAATTGAAGACACCTATCTTCGGCTGGACAAAGACCTTTCCGATTTTTTTCAGATGCTTGACAACAAAGTTGGCAAGGGACAATATCTTGTTTTTTTAACTGCCGACCATGGCGCTGCTAACAGCATCGGTTTTATGCAGGCTCATGACCTACCTGCTGATTATTGGGCCTCGGGCAAAGTTGCTGATACATTGAACAAAATGTTGACTGAAAAATTTCATACTTCAATGTTGGTCCGTTCGCTTCAGAATTACCAGGTAAAT
>DASXOT010000411.1:0-3658 GCA_036494065.1 Chitinophagaceae bacterium | reverse complement strand
CGCAAGTTCAATTGAGGGTATCATCCACGCCACCATTTTTGCGATCGGGAAAATAAAAGGGGATCTGCTGAGTTGCAGTTTGAATGTCGAATAGTCGGCTAACTTACTTACCGCTGCGTAGACAAATAAAACGATCAGCGACACTGAGATAATTTCAACGATCCATATTTTGCAGAGAGAATTCTTCATAGTGCATTTATAAGGCACTATAAAGGTCTTTCATAAACCGATTCGGTTTGATCAAAGTTGTTTGCAAGGCGAGTCAAAAGTTTTGCAAAAGGTATTATTTACGTCTCAATGAGCCAGGGGTAACACCAAATTGCCGACGAAAAGCAGTGATGAAGTTTGTGGAAAGAGGATAGCCAACCATTTTGCAAATTTCTTTGATTGGTCTATTCGTAGTAAATATGAGATCCTTTGCATATTGCATTTTTTTTTCCAATAACCATTCAAAGATTCCTGTGCTAAAATACTGGCGAAAACCCGTTTTCAGTTTATATACATTCAGGGCAACTTGTTTAGAGAGTGATTTGATCGATGGGGGCTTTTTTGAAATGTGATCTTCCAGAATGGTTCTTGCTTGGTGAATCTTTCCGATCTCCCAGGGTGTAAAAAATTGCTCCGTTGCTGTTCTTTTATAAGCATTCTCAAGGATTTGAAAAAGCAACTCTCGAACTTTAAGATCAAAATAAAATTGGATGGTAGATTCGTCGTAAGGACAGTTTAATAACTGATTTGTGATCTCTTTCATTGCAGGCAGGCTCCAACAAGTCTTATCACGTATTACTATTCCGGAGGTAGCATCCAAGACAGTTTTTAATTCCGGGAAAAAAGGCAGAAGTTCCTGCAAGAGTTTCGGCGAATAAAAAATATCAATAGCACTGTATTCAATATTCTTTTCAAATTTGATCTTACATTCAGTTGGCTCGGTGAAGAAACAAACATAGTGATCCTGCCTAAGATGTATTTTTCCTATAGAATCGATTTCTTTGCGCAACCCATTCTTCAACATGAAATAACTGTACAATCCCCGGTTTTGAATATGTCCATTTGCAGTTACCCTTTTAAGGAACTTTCCAATGATAAATCGGATCGAATACTCGTCACCGGTGAGTTCCTGAACAACTATATTTGTGAAATTCGATTTTGCGGTAATGGCGACCGACCCCCGCAGAACAGGGCGGGCATAGTCAGGCGGTAAACCAGGAAGGAATTCCAAGAGTCCATGTTGTGCTAAGGTCAATTCGATTGCCATAGGTTTGCTTTAAAACCTCAAAAAACGTGATCTCAACCACTACCTATAAGCCTAACAGGACTTTACATAGGGGCGGAAGTTTTTAATTGGGGAAAATCAAATTTAATATTTCTGTTTGAAAGATGAAACGACGCATTCAGCCTATAGTGAGATATTAATTGACTATCTAAGAAATAGATGAGAAAACTGCTCCGGGCTCGATATTTTTGGCTGCTTACGATTAAAAAAATACCGATCTCAAAACTTTTAACACGCTTTGCAATATTCTTTCAATTGCCATTTATTCTACCATGCCAGTAAAAATACACAGTGAAGAAATCTGTGAGAGGAAACAGGAATCAACTGGCAAATTTCATGCTATCTGAGAGAGTTACATTTTTGTATTATGGTCTCGTGGAAGCAAAAGAAACTTTCTTTTTACAAACTGATATTGCGCTCTCAAAGCGGTTGGATAACTCAAAAAGAAAAAGGCAATTGGAAACATTGTTTTATCAATGAGTACAAATTATGTTGCAGAATTGACCCGCGATCTTATACCAACCTTGCCTGGCTGGAATTTAAGATCGTGCATCTGATGGACATGGCACTAAATATTTCCTTTAACGAGGACACGGTTTGGACGAAATATTCAATGGTTCAATAATTTTTACGACTTTCTCACTGGCAGGGAGGAATATCGAAAAATGCGCGGGGACTATAAGATCAAATATGACAGTCGGGCGCTAAAATGCCTTTATCTCCATTTCGTTTTGGTTTTGTATATCCTCGGTTCAAGGCGGCGAAAATGACGAAGTCGCATTCAAAATTGTTAATTATAAATCCGTTCCAGTTTGTTTGAAAACGACTTTTAAACTGAATCCCGGAGGATCGATTTTTTTCCGGGTTTATAGCGACAACATCATAGCCTTTAAAATTGCGGCATGATTTGTAGGCAGAAATTCCTTCAATTAATAAATTGCACAGCGCAAAAAATTCGGCGCCGGCAGATTCGAATTGCGTATTTCGCCTCATAAATTCGTTATTCGTGTCTACTCTTCTGTAAAATTATTTAAGAAAAAGCCTCGCTGTTTTTCAATCTGCTTAAGTTCCTTTACTTTTTTAAAGAGATATTTTACGCGCTTATTTTCCGTCCACTTTATCACTCTGCCTATTGTTAGAAAGAAAATTAATGCTGGGACGAGTTTAGAAAAAGCAGTTCCTACATCGATTAATTTATTTTCGACATAGTCGCCTAAAGAAAACGTTAAGACAAAAGATATGCTGAATACCATAGCCTTTATTGAGAAATCAAAAGTTTCGCTTCGAATTAAAGAGCTAATCGCAGTATTTCCTAATTTTTTCTTGTAAAGAAAATCTTCTCTTAGTAAGATGAGTTGATGAAGAAAAACTGGTATGAGAAATCAGCGATACAAGTTGAGAAAATATGAGCTTGCCAAATAATCCGATAAAATTTGCAGATCCTAATGGGGACGATCCGATTGGAGATCAATATAAGATTCGAAAGGGAGATATGTATACTAGTATCGCTAAAGACAGCGGTGGAAAGTTCACCGTTGCCCAACTTAAGAGTTGGAACAATGGCGTCGACCCTACTAAGCTCCAAATCGGTCGAAATATAAATGTGTCCGATCCTGGATAGTTAAAGAATAAATTTCTGTGGAGCTTACAAACTGAGATTTTCGGAAAATTGTCTTTTGATTTTTGTGGTAAAGAATCTGAGAGTGAAGAATTTTTTACAAGAAGTAATTTTAGGAAGTCAACTCTTTCAGGTTTTTATCAAAAACTATAACTACAGCAACCTGCTTTTCTGTTTTCTTTTATTCTTTCGGCTTTGGCAAGCAGCATTTTGCTATGAAGGGAGTTTTTATCCATGATTTTCCCATTCAGTACTTCGAGGGGTGAAAGACCGGAAAGCACATCATGAGGCCGGTTGTTATAGTCATCCATCGCCTCCGCTTTGCAATGCAGTGAAACGAAAAAATGAAGGATGCGGTATATGATCATATTGATTGCATCTAAAAAGGCCTTGTCATCGTTTTTTAAGTCATCGGAAAGCTGATTACTGCTATCCATTTACTTATAGAGCATCATGAAAAGCTGAAAGCCTTTTGGATGCTGATTATTAAACCTCTTTGACATTTTGATTTGAGCCGATGGTTTTTAAAAACTGAACGAGCGAGACTTAGTTTAAATGGCCTCAGAAAAAAAGCGGTAAAAAAATCTGACCGCAAGGCGTTAAAAAGAAAAACAAATGAGATGAAGTGTGGCTTTATTCTTTAGCCGGTAAGTTGCAATAAAGCCGGGCCTTATTCTAAAGATGGAACTTGTTTTTCTTTAGCCTGGAGGGAAGATTTTTAGCTTTTTTTCTGCAGCCTTGATTTTTTTGGTTCTTTTTGCATTAAG